>JAWVZS010000068.1:0-6283 GCA_033722055.1 Nitrosopumilaceae archaeon | reverse complement strand
CTAATTATTACCTTGTAACTATAATGTACTTTAATAAGTTCATCAAATAATAATCAGTGATAACAAAAATCGAAAAAAAAGAAAATAGAGTTTTTCTTGAAATTCCGCCAGCCATAGTCAAGCTATATGACATTACGCCTACAGAGAAAATTTCGCTACGTGTAAATGAAAATACAAAATCAATTGTATTTTGTGCATCATTGCCAAAACATGCCTAGTAAACACGTAGTATTTTGTAAACATTAGCTTATTCTTTTATAACACACCAAACTCATATGATATGAGTTTAATGAAAGACAAAAGAACTTCGGTAGTATCGATTCGAGTACCTGATACAATAAAGGAACAATTGGAAAATGAATCAGATTTAAACAACATAACTCTAAATGCCAACATAGCAAAGATTTTGCAAAAACATGTCGATTGGCATATGTACATGCCAGATACAAATTTTATTTATGCTTCAAAAGAATTCATTAAAAACATACTAGACAATGTGAATGAAAAAACAGTGCAAAAAATTTCATTAGATATTTGTGTAGAACAATTTAGAGATTCAATAGAGTTTATGCAAGGAGAAGTAAACAAAAGTACATTATTAAAAACATTAGATAACTATTTGTCCTCATCTAATCTTCCATTCAGAAAAATAATTATAGATGATAAACAAAGATACATTATTAATCACAACATGGGACAAAAGTGGTCTCTGTATTTTGAACTTTTGTTTTCTTCATTATGTGATGAAGTAGGCTACAAAATACAGGGAAAAAAATCAGATAGTCAAACAATATCATTTACCTTAGAAGAAGTTTAAAAATACATTCTTGTTGTAGAGTAATTATTCTGCATATGTTTTAATCAAGTTCTTTACAGTTATTATGATTTTATTAATGTCAATATCAGTTTCGACTGAAATTAAAAGTAAATGATCATATTTAAGATAAAAGGTAAACCTACTTACTTTCTCATATTGTGCAAATGCAAATTTTGGAAGCCCGACCCATTTTTTAAATCTTAATCGAGTGTTTTTTCTCAGAAATGAATTTGTAATTGAGCGTTGTGTAGCTTCCTCTGGAAGATATGATTTGATGCCTTTTCTCATTCCACCTGCCTGTTGTATGTAAGCCGCATCATATACCGATACAAATCTGATTTTAGGATCTATTTCAAAAATTTTTGTACATAGTTTCTGATAGTCTAAAATGATATTGCACCTCCAAGATTAAATTTCTTCAGATTTATTTTTTATATCTTCAATCATTTTGTCAGACAAAGTATTAACATTGTGTTCTGAAAGTGCATGTTTGGATACTTCAGACATAACCTCATTTTGAGTAACAGCAAAAATAGACCACTTACAATCAGAATCAAAAAAATTCTCACAAGCAAAAAATCGGCTCATAACTAGCATGATTCTCATAGTATGTATACATTGTTACAAGGTATACAAAGTTTGTTGAGAATGAAAATTAAGCTGTTTTACCAGTCATCTAATCTAGAAAACAAATTTGAAAACTTTTCTGTTTATTGTACTGATAATTCATACGCAAGATCTTTTAAGCCAGAATCAAAATCAGTTTCATGATAGATTTCAGAAAATACATGAATTGTCCTGAATGCAGAGAACGACCACCATACTGTGCAGAACACCGAAAGGAAGTAGAGGCAATTTTAGAAGATTAAGTTTTACCTTTATCTCTAAAAAACTTGTGACTTAGTCTTACTTTTACATGCATGCCTTTTCCATGTGCACGTATGTTACGGTTTATTTCTATAATTTTGAATGCTTGTCCCTCAAAGACAATTTCAGAAAGTTCACGGTTCAGATCATTTTGTAAATCTGTGGGAAGGTCCTCAAATTTATCAAATTTTGCGATAGTTTTTTCAGAATTATTCTCCCAAACTGTAAACTCGATTAATGTAGCTTCTAAAAAATCGTTATGCATAACCAAGTCATTTAATCTTCATTACAGCAAACCAAGCCCTTGGACTATAATCCAAGTTTGATGCCTCAAAGATTGATGGTTTAATTTTTTCTATATCAAAATCATTTCCAAACGTATCTAAGATTTGTTGTTTTGATAATCTGTGTGGTGCATTATCTCCTGAAAATTCTTCTTCGTCTGTACTCATACATTTTAGAAAATAAAATCCACCATCATTTAAAATCCGCTTTATTTGATTTACAAACTTTGGTCTGTCAGATTCATCAAACAAATGAAATATTCCTCTATCAAAAATAAAATCAAATGAATTATCAGTAAATTTGGTGTTTAAGATATCATCTACTACAAAATTTATTTTATCGTAGCGTTTTTTTGCCTTATCTATTGCAATTTTAGATATATCAGCGCCAGTTACATTAAATCCCATTTTAGAAAGAGCAATTGCTTGAGTTCCAATACCTGTGCCTAAATCCAAAAAATTTCCCTTTCGGATACCACGGGATTTAAGTTCAATCTGCAAGTCAAAATCAAGTCGCCTTGTAAACCAAGGAAGATCTTCTATTTCAGCTTCATTGTAAAAATCATCCCAATCATCATCTAACGGTATTGGTTTCACATTTTAAAATAAAATTAAACACAATAAAGTTCTTTTTGTATGATAGAAATTATTTTAGGATAAAAAGGGAAAAAGAGATTTAGTGTAAAGGTAATCTCTTACTTTTTCTTTGCTTTTGCCTTTGTGGTTTTAGCCGTTGCTTTTGGTTTAGCTTTTGCTGCTGCTTTTTTCTTAGCTGCCATTGCCCCTCAACGAAATTAATAGGATAAAGCATGATAAGAATAACATAATTTAACAAAAAATACCAGTTTTTGGATGAAAAAATTATAGATCCAGTATTTCTTAATGATAGTTGTAAAATACAATGTTCAAAGAATTATTTCTTTTTTTAAATCAAGTGGCGGGCCCGACCGGACCAAATAACAAAACAAAGCGGGCCCGAAGGGATTCGAACCCCCGACCTAACGCTCCGCAAGCGTTCGCACTATCCATGCTATGCAACGAGCCCAAAAACTGTGGTTGATTGACTATTAATTTGGATTGCGATTCAGTTTTTGAATTTACAAAACAGATATGGTGTATCGTGCAACTCTTTGAAAGTCCATACTGTAGGCAAGGTAACGGTTTTGATTACCTGTAAATTATGTTTTTGAATGATTTTTGACCAACCAGCATTAGCAGTATCATCAGTATATTTTGGAGAAACAGTTCCTGCAAGAACCATTAATGTATTATCTTTTGATTTGATGTTTTTAATTACAGCATCTGCCAGGACATCTCCACCCATTTGGGCCAATCCACCAATAAAGAAAGCAGGGTTTTCAATATCAAGTAAAGAATAATCAAATTTGGTAGCATCAGCACATGCTGGATTAAAATCGATTAATTTAGTACAAATTGATTTTTGAAGATCAACAAGGTCTTCATCTATTTCAATGGAATGAGATTTCATGTCTATTGATTTTGCACAAAAAGCAATTCGCCCATCACCTGAGCCAATATCAACTACACCAGTACAGCCTAGATTTTTTGCATGACGAACCAGCAAATGCGCAGACATTATCCATGTAGGAGAAAATGGTGCCTTACTATTCCCATACTGAATGCTTGAAAGCCAATACTGGTTGATGTCTCCCTCATATACAACACAAGGCAAACCATCTATTGTTTGAATAAAAGAATTGTAATAGATTGGATTATTTTTTGCAAACATGTGCAAATAATCCAAATCATTTTTTGCAATATCAAATGAATCATCAGAGTTTTGAGGAATGATTTCTTGGATATGGCTTGAGCCATCATAAGATTTTACAAATTCTTTTTTCAAAGAAAGCAGTTTTTCTTCCAAAGTCATCAAATCATGCCTTTGTCATATTGCTCTACAAATTCTTTAGTACTCATAAATTGGCGTAGTTCTTCGTATATTTTTGCTTCATTTTCAATAATGTCTTTTGTTCTTTGTTTTGTTTTGTTTTCTTTAAGGGTATTCATGTACTCCGAAACAGTATCATGAAGATAAGACAAGATTTTTGGATGCAGTGAACTGTTAAAGTTTTCTTTAATTATTTTCTCATAATCAAGTATGTTTTGAGTATTTTCAGAGTTATTTTTCAAAACATCAATCATTGATTTTACGTTCATTGCTTGATAGTATGTAGAAACTATATCAGAGATTGCAAATTTTTCCTGTTCCAGTAAGGTATTGATTTGTTTTTGGAGGTTTTCAGATTCAGATGCTAGTGAGGTTTTCAACTCTTCAGTCATTTAGAAAAAATAGTGAATCTGGTTTAATGTGGATTACGGTTGTTTTGGTTTTTTAAATATAGACAAAAGTAAAACAAAAACACCCACAGACAGTATGGCAATTCCTGCAACAAACTCTATCTGCAGTCTCTGATGAATACTGACTTGTTCAGGGTCTAGTCTCTGATACTCTATTCCCAGATTGTCCAGGTATTGCAGTTGCGGATAATCAAACAAAATGATCATTCCGCCAAAGACTAGCAAAATTATTGAAATTAAGAATAGTTGTGTGTTTTGGATAAATTCCAATTATGCTTCTTTTTCTGCTTTGTTGACATAGATGTAATTCATCAACAAACCAGCAATAATTCCGCCTACAATTGGGGCTGCCCAATATAACCAATGCAACTCCCAGAATCCAGAGATTAATGCAGGACCAAAGGTTCTTGCAGGATTAACAGATGCACCTGTTAGTGGCACACCTACCAAGTGTATCAAAAATACCATTCCACCAATACTGAATCCGTGGATTCCAGGTGCTGCCTTTTTGTGAACAGCAACCATGAAAATTGTGAGGACCAAAAAGAATGTCATTATTGCTTCAACCAAAAATCCAGAGCTGATACTGTTATTGATTAATTCGCTTGGTCCGCCTTGTGTTGCAAAGTTTACAGCACCTCCAAGTTCGGGCAGAATAACTGCAAGCGTTCCAGCAGCAGCAACTGCTCCAATTAATTGAGAAATTATATAACCAATACCATCGGCAACTCCAATCTTTTTAGTAATTATCATAGGAATGGTAACGGCTGGATTAATGTGAGCACCAGATACATGGCCAAATGCATATACCATAAATGCAATTGCACCACCGTGTCCTAGTGAGATAAACAAGACAGACATTGTGGTTAGTTCTTCACCAAAAGCAGATACTGCTAAAATTACAGAGAGTGGTCCAAAGAATACCAGTCCATAAGTTGCAATTGCTTCTGCAAGCCATGCTCTTGGGTTAACCATTAAGCAACAGCCCCGTCAATTTCCATATAAAACATTCGGACCATACTTTTTACCAAATTATATCAAAAAATGATTAATTAGGGAAATTACAGGACATATTACGATGATCAGCGAGGGTGACAAAGTTCCAGCGTTTGAGTTAAACGACTCTGAAGGAAACAAAGTAAAATCAAGTGATCTTAAAGGAAAAAAGCATGTAATCTATTTTTATCCAAAAGACTTTACGCCTGGATGTACTACCGAAGCTGACGAGTTTTCAAAGGATTACAAAAAATTTCAAAAAAAAGACATCGAAATTATTGGCATATCACCAGACGATGTAGAATCTCACAAAAAATTCTGCGATAAAATGAATATTCCATATATTTTACTGGCAGATACAGACCACAAAGTATCAGAAAAGTTTGGAGTGTGGGGAAAAAAGAATTTCATGGGAAGAGAATACATGGGAGTTAATCGAAGTACTTTTCTTGTAGACGAGAATGGTAAAATTTTCAAAGTATTTCCCAAAGTAAAACCCAAGGGACATTCACAAGAAGTACTGGAATTATTTAATTAAAATAAAAAGTTGTAAAAAAGGTTAGAAACCTTTTGGTAGCGAACCTCTGTTAGATGGTTTTTTCTGCGGTTCTGGTTTAGCTTCAGGTTTTGGCTCAAATCCTTTTGGAAGTGATCCGCGTTTTGAAGCTGCTTTAGCTTTTGCTTCTGCCTCCTCTTGTTGTTTTTGTTGTTGTTGTCTTTCAGCTTTTTCTTGTTCTAGTCTTTTAAGATAGTCTTTTTCATATTCTTCTAATTCTTGTTTCTTTGATTTCTCAGTACTTTGACTAGATTGTTGTTGTGTCTGTTGTGTGGTTTGTGTTGTCTGTTGTGGTTTCATTCCTTTGGGTAATGAACCACGGTTTGATGGTTTTGGTGGCTCCTCTTTTGGTGGAGGTGCTGTCTGTGTTTCTGCTTTTTGACCAGATGATGCTGCGCCTTCTACCTTGAGACCATAGCCACCAAATGTTTTCTCTGGTGGGTG
>JAWVZS010000067.1:0-6352 GCA_033722055.1 Nitrosopumilaceae archaeon | reverse complement strand
CTGTTATGAGAATCAACTTGTCTGCATTTTCGCTTGATGCCAGATTTGCTTTCTTTTGTAATAGTTTGTTTTCTTCTTTTAGTTCTTGTAAATTGTTTTCATGCTGATTAATTTCTTCTGAAAGTATCTTTACTAGATCATCATTTTGATTGTCTTGATTTCTTATGGGGTTTTGATTCTTTTCTGTGTTTAGTATAGAAATTTCATTTCTATACTTTGAGTTTTCTTGCTTTAGTGTGCTTAACTGATTTTCATAGTCTACAATTTGCGAATTTAGTGATTTGATGAGATTTGTAGATTCTTCTAGTTCAACTTTGATCTCTGTAATTGATTGATCTTTTTCATTAATCTTAGATTGCAGATTACGTACCAATCCATCTTTTTCTGATATTACTTCATTGTTTAGCAGCTTGGAATTGTTTTCATATTGCTCATTTTCAGCTTGTAGTGTTTGAATGGCACTTTCGTAGTTGCTAATTTTAGAATTTAGCTCTAATAGTTTGTTGTTTGCCTTGTCTAGTTCGGTCTTGATTGAAATAAATGATGTGTTTTTCTCTAGATTTTCTCCTTCAAGTTCTGAAATTCTAGATTTGTACTGTGCATTTTCATTTTCTAATCTATCAATTACTTCTTGGTATCCAGAAAGTCTTGAATTGAGTGTAGATGCAAAGTCATTTGATTCTTGGGCATCATTCATTATGTCGATTATGGTTTTTCGCTGTTCGATGTTTTCTTGCTCTAGCTTTGTGATTTTGTCTTTGAATTCTTCTTTTTCTGATTGGATTTGATTAATTTTATTCTGGTATAATTTAGATTCATCTTTGAGTGATTTTATGGTGGATTCTTGACTTTGAACCTGTTCAGATAGGGAATCCGCCTTGAATTTTGCCTTGGTAAGCTCATTTGCAGCAGAAATTAGTTCTTCTTTTTGTTTTTGGTTTAGCCCTTCTAGTTCTTTTATTGTAGTTTCATAGTGAGAGTTTTGTTTTTGTAGTGAGATCATTTTTTGCTCAAAGTTTGTGTTTTCATCTTTTGCAGCTTCAAATGTCTGTCCAAGTGATTTTAGCTTGTCTTCATATTCGACAATCTTTTGTTTTTGAATAAAACTTTCATTTCGTAGCTGTGCTATTGTATTTTCATATGATTCTTGATCCTGCATCAAAACATTAAGACTATCGCGGTTTTCCTGATTTCTATTTTTTAGTGCTTCAATTACGTCCATCTTGTTTTTGTTTTCTAGTTTTAACAGTTCGATGTTTCTTTGATATGCTTCTGATTCTTCTTCAAGTTTTTTCATCTTGTCTTGAAAGTCCTTGTTTTCTTGCTTTGCTTGGTTTAACTGATTAACATAATCAGAATTTATGCTCTCTAAATGATTATTTTGAATGTCAGAAGGTATTGGTCCATCTGGAATTCCATTTGTATTAATCCAAGAGTCTATTTGTTTTGAAAATTGTTTGTTTATCTCTCTTAATGATTTAATTTCAACTTGTAATGCTTGATATTCATCAAATAATTTTGATACAGATGATGGCAGATTGCCTCCTCTGTTAATGTCTTGACTCTTTAGTAAAATTCGATACTCTTCATTTTCCTGACGTAGTTGTTTTGTTTCTTCTTTGAGGACTTCGCTTTTTGCCTTTAGATATTCAATTTGTCTTTGAGTCTCTTCATCTGATACAGAAGACAATTTCACAATTCCCTTGTCTGATAGATAGTCAATTGCAGTTACAAATTCTTCATTTGTAATTTCGCCATCAGACCATAAAACTAGTGTATTTTTTACCCAGTCTGGAACTTGAATTTCTTGTGCAAAGCTTTGGTTAATTCCTGATAGTGGTATGGAACCGACTAGGATCAATAGTATTATGGACGCTACACGCACATTTGCCCCTCTCACAGCGATCGATCAATTAGATCGTTAAAAGAATAGTGGTTGTAATGTCGAAGTACATACAATTTTTGAGCCTGTAAGAATCATACTTGATAATCCAAAACCAACTTTAATTAGAAATTACAAAAATCATTCTGTATGAAAAAAATCGAAGCTATAGTTAATCCGGCATTCAAAGACAAAGTAGTTTCTGCAATCAAAAAGGTAGGAGTTGGAGGAATTACAACTTTACAAGTCCAGGGACAAGGAAGACAAGACCCGCCACTTGTTGGACAGTATTTTACAAAAGACATGATCATTTGTGTTGTAGATGATCCTAATGTTGACAAGGTCTTAGATGCTATTGCAAATGTAGCATGTACTGGAACAAAAGGTGACGGCAAAGTCTTTGTGACTAATGTGGATGATGCCTTGGATATTTGTACCAAAAAACGTGGTACCACAACTATCTAAGAAAATACTTTTGGCTCCAATCTTTTTCTTTTAATTCCAGCTAGTATTGCAATTCCAATTCCTATTATACCAAACACAAAATATGCAGCTTCATTTCCGTATGACTCAATTAACGGACCTCCTATAGTTGGGCCTACTACCCAACCAATCCCAAATACTGTCTCATATGATCCAATAACTTTTCCTGAAATTGCTTTTCTTGTTCTACTAAGGACAACTCCAAGTGTTAGTGGAGAAAACACACCAAACCCAAATCCCATCAAAAGCATTGCAACACTAAACTCCAGCGTCGTCTCAGCTATTACAGAAAACAATAATCCGCCGGCAACTGTTAGTGCACATGCAACTAGTGCTGTGCTGGTAATCTTTGATAGCTTGCCACCAAAGACAAGTGTTACGACTCTTGATATTCCAAACACAAAATAAATTAACAAAATATCATTATCAGACATCCCACTGTCGTCTAAAAATGCAGGATAAATTGACAGTATGATTCCAAATGTAGCTGTAAAAAATATTACAAGAATTACTATGGTTGGAAATTTTCTGATTTCCTTTAGCGCAGCAAATGAAAAGTTCTCCTGATTGTTTGTGATGTTTCTTTTGGAGACTAAAATGGCTGAAATTATTGCAGTAGCCAACACAAATCCTGTAATCTGGAATAATACCCTGTATGTCGTATTGACATCTTCAAGCAGTATAGAACCAGCTAGAGGTCCAATCATAAAGCCAATTACAAAAAACATTGTAAATAACGAGAGATTTCTTACGCGAGTCTTGTCGGTACTTATGTTAGATATTATGGACTGACATGGGGGCCAAAAAAACGCATGTGCAATTCCAGTCATTATTCTAAATGCCATAATTTCAGGAACTGACTGAGCTACTGATAGCAGATAGATAGATGATGAATTAATCATAGCTCCCAATGCCAAAAGATATCCGTTGTTGAACCTGTCTAGTAGCACTCCGACAAACAATGGGATGAACATGTATGGAATAAAATTTGCAAAACCGATAAAGCCAAGTTCAGAATAGTTTGCACCAATATCGTTTTTGGCAAATACGGGCAGTACTGGCCCATGCATTCCGTACGATACGCCAATGATTAATGCAGTGATGAATACAAAGATTAGTGCTAATTTCATTTGTATGCTGCAACCATGATTGCGCCACCCATAAGGTCTTTGTCAAATTCTACTTTGGAGAATTTCTCAAGTAATAACTGCTCGAGTTTCTTGTTTTGTGGCCATCTCTTGTAAGTTCCATACAATGTTGCAAACTTTAGTCCCAGCTTTCCTCCTGCAATGAATGCAAGAATTGGCAGAATACATCGCAAGTAAAACGATACGCCAAATCTAATTAGCGGCTCGTCTGGCTTTCCCAAATCTACAATTACAAATCGCCCCTCTTTTTTTAGTACGCGATGAATCTCAGCTATTGCAATTCTCAGATTGATTGCATCTCGTAGTGAATAGCCACACAATACTGCATCAAACTGCTCGTCTTTGAATGGAATGTGCTCAAACACACCGTTTGCCATGTCTGGCTTTTTCTCAAAATATGTTCCCGTGTTTTTTAGCATTGGAACAAGCGGATCATACAAAGTAATTGAAATGTTTCCGTAACATAATTTTGATGCAGTCTTTGACATGTTTCCAAATCCAGAACCTGCATCTAGAATTTTATTTCCCGGAAGAACTCGTCCTGAGATTCCACGTTTTCTGTGCTGTACATCTTTTCCAAGTGAGATGTAAGAGTTTACTTTGTCATAAACTGGAATGATTTCACGGAGAACGTCTAAAACTTCTCCCCAGTAACTTCCTAAACCCATAACTCATCGTAATAATTAGAAATTTTTGTTCTAAGCTTGAGGGAATTTTTGTGATGCATTGTTAGCATAATTTTGCAATTCTTCCACAGAAATTTTCTCAAAAGTCTTTTTGTCAGATGTTACTTTGGCCATCTTTATGTGGTCTACGCCATCTTTCTTTTCTGCTTTCAAATTAATTGATGCAACTGCCAATGCAGCAGCTTCATCTAAGCTCATGTCGGGATTGTAGTGTTTTTCCAAGAATGTATTTACCTCATCTGAGCTTGCGCCAATTGCAATTGCTGCATATTGAACATATGTGCCACTTGGGTCTGTAACGTATAGTGTTTGACCCTGCTGATCAACTCCTGCTATGATTAGTGCAACACCGTTTGGTCTGACTCCTGAATATTGTGTAAATTGGTGTGATTGGTCTGCTAGATATTTTGCAACAGTTCCTACTTCGACTGATTCATCATAAGTCATCTTGTTTCCTTGTGAGAAGAATCTGGCATTTTCTACCATTACCCGTGCATCTGGAATGTATCCTGCTGCTGCCACACCAATATGGAAATCTACTTGAAATATTTTTTGAGTGATATTTGTTGTTTGTAATTTGCGTGGTTTTTCTTCTACTGCCATTATGACGCCTTCTTTTGTGGCTATGCCTATTGCCAGTGTGCCACGTTTTACAGTTTCAATGGCGTATTCGACTTGGTAAATTCTACCATCAGGCGAATACATGGTAGGCGTCATATCATAACCGCGAGAAGCCATCATTTCATTTTCAAGTCTTTTATCAGTTAATTTAAGGGTAATCATGTATGATCTGGACTAGATTTGGAAAAGATCTGGAAATACTGTTTTAAGTGAAAAGCATCAAACTACTAGTTGGAAACATGAGCTCAGCACAATTATTGGAATTTAAGGAAATTTTAAAGTCAAAATCAGTATCTCAGAGAAAGCCTGACAAACAAACACGAAAACTACTGAATTTCCTATTTACTGGTACGCGAGGAGGCTTTACCAGATTGAGTATAATCATGCTTTTGCTAGAAAAATCATACAATACTCACCAGCTTTCCCAAGAGCTAGGTATTGACTACAAAGCAGTACAGCACCACATCAAAGTGCTTGAGCGAAACAATATGGTACTGCGAGTAGGCGAAAAGTATGGCGCAATGTTTCACCTGTCAAATTATTTGGAGATGAATATCATGGCATTAGAAGATGCAATTGACAAACTTTACCGAAAAATGAATTACAAAAAGGTCTATCTCTAAAATCATAACTTAATCCATTAAGAATAGATCGCCAGATTAAACCAAACTTAAATATACACAGCTCTGAATATCGTTACATGGTTCAGGCCGACCCATTTGAAAACGCAACTAAACAACTCCATGATGCTTGTGATATTTTAGGGATTAAAGATGAAGGCTTGAGAAAGTATCTTGCAATGCCTAACAAAGTATTGCGTGTAAAGATTCCAGTAAAATTAGATAACGGAAAGATTAGAGTCTTCACTGGATTTAGAAGTCAACATAACAATGACAGAGGTCCATACAAGGGCGGTATTCGTTACTTTGATCCAGATGGTGGTGTTGAATACATGGAAAGAGAAGTTATGGCACTGTCTGCTTGGATGACTTGGAAGACAGCTATTGCAGATGTTCCACTTGGTGGTGGAAAGGGTGCAATCTATGTCAACCCAAAGACTGAAAAGTTAAGCAAAGGCGAACTAGAAAGATTAACTCGTAGATTTGCATTTATGATTTCAGAAATTATAGGACCAGAAAAAGACATTCCTGCACCTGATGTTTACACTGCAGGTGATGAGATGAGTCAGATAATGGATACGTTCAGTAAAGTTACTGGCAATAGACATCAACCAGGTGTAATTACTGGCAAACCACTAATCATGGGTGGTTCTCTTGCACGAAATGTTGCAACTGGTTTAGGAACTGCATACTGTGTAAGAGAAGCAGCAAAGGCACTTGATTTGGATTTGAAAGGCGCAACTGTAGTTTTGCAAGGATTTGGTAATGCATCTACATTTGCAGGTGAATATCTAGAAAAGATGGGCTGTGTAATTATTGGCGCATCTGATTCAAAGGGTTCAATCATTAACACAAAAGGAATGAAGATGAAAGACCTTAGGAAATGGAAGCAGAAAAAGAAGACTGTTGTTG
>JAWVZS010000066.1:0-6555 GCA_033722055.1 Nitrosopumilaceae archaeon | reverse complement strand
TCAATCAATTACAGAGATCAAAGTTGAACTAGAAGAATCTACAAATCTCATCAAATCACTAAATTCGCAAATTGTAGACTATGAAAATCAGTTAAGCACACTAAAGCAAGAAAATTCAAAATACAGAAATGAAATTTCTATACTAAACACAGAAAAGAATCAAAGCCCCATAGGAAATCAAGATAATCCAAATGATGAACTAGTAAAGATACTTTCAGAGGAGATTAACCAATATGAAAATAATTTACAAGAACTAAAAGAAGAAAACAAACTATTACAAAAGAAGGCAAATCTGGCATCAAGTGAAAATGCTGACAAATTAATTCTCATAACAGAAATAGAATCAGAGAATAGAGAAATGAAAAAGCAAGTTGAATTGTTAAAAGACGAGTTAAACAAAAAACAAGAAAAGATTACCACACTTTCTGATTTGAACTCCCAAAAGGATTCAAAAATATCCTCATTGCAGGCACAAAAATCCTCAAGTTTGGAGAAGCTAAAGCCATCAAAAGTTGAAGCTTCAACAAAGACAAACGAGAACCTTCTAGTTGAATTAAACTATCTAAAGGCAAAGAGCCTAGTCAACGAAGAAGAAATAGACATACTTCGCGCAGAAAATGAAGAATATCGCGTATTGCTTAATCTGTTAAAGAAGGGACAAAACTCTGTGACCGGACTTGACAAAACAGACTATGATACCATGAATGACGGTCAAGGCGTTGTAGTATACAAGAAAGATACAGTAGAGAGGAGCTTGCCAAGTGATTGGGTTCAAAGAGTAAACAATGACAAAGAATATCTCATATACATCGAGCCAACACCAAGATGGGCCAGTGACATGACAGAGGAAGTAAATGCAGCATTAGACTTTTGGAAAGAAACTGCAGGTGTGGAATTTGAAATTGTACAATCACCTTCATTTGGAACAATTTCCATAGACTGGGAAAAAGAATTACGTAATGGTTATGACGGATATGTTGTAGGAGAGACAGACGTCACCATAGGTCTTGGAAGCAGTGAGTGTGATGGAACATGGAAACCATACAATTCTGAATCAATCAAAGACATTTTGATTCATGAGTTGGGTCACACAGTAGGACTAGATCATGCAGTAAGCAAATCAAACATAATGTATCCTATGATTCACAATGCAAAGTTTGATGGAATAAAACAAACAATTACAATTCCAAGCGGAGGTTCTGTCTTTGTAAAGGGATGTTCATTTAGTGCAGATCCAACATACAAATACAATGTAGAAGTTCAAGACTACAAACAAGTAGACATTTTCTTTATTCCATCAGTTAATGAAAAATACAAGGTAGACAGCGGGGATTCATTTGACTATTATTCTGATATCAATTGTTTAGGAATCCAAAAATCATCAAAGTCTGGAACATGCCAGGTAGCTGATTCAGGAGGAATGCTTGTAGTAAACTCAGGTAACGAGTCAGTAGTGGCCAGTCTATATCTAGAAGAAAGATAGACTCAAACATTACGTTTAATTTTAAAGCAGACCATTATAGAATGGAGATGGACTATTCTCTCAATATCGTAGGCAGTGAATGGCTTATCATAATTTTTGTAGCCTTGGTGCTAATTTTAGGAACAAACCAACTGCCAAATGCTGCAAAAAAGATAGGCAAGGCAGTAAACGAGTACAACAAGGCAAAAAATGACGTTCAAAACCACATGAAGGACTTTACAAACCATACAGTAGAAGTATCAGGCCCAGTCCAAAATGAGCGCCAAAAACTAGAAGGAATAGCTAAATCACTTGGCATAGATCCAGTTGGTAAAAAAGACGACGATTTGAGAAAAATAATTACAACAAAAATTGGTCAGAAAAAAATAGATGATCCAGATAATGCTCCAAAATAATTTAGGATTTTATTCGATATAGATTTTTGTCTAGGCGCTTTTTTGCAAACTTGTAATATTCAGGAACCAATTCAAATCCGACATATCTTCGCCCAAGAGACTTGCTGACTACAGCTACTTGTCCTGAACCCAAAAAAGGATCAAAAACTATATCTTTCTTTTTGCTGGAATACATCAATATTTTTTCAATCAATTCTGCTGGAAGCTTTGTTGGAGTTTTTTCATCTCCTGTCCAGTATTCGCGCTTTATATCCCAAACATCTTCTTTATCTTTGTAGTGTAAGCTTCGTCCTTCTTTTGTTTTGGAATCTTTTTTGAATCTTACAAACGGATAGAACTTTCTTTTCTTGTCATCCTTACATACATACAGACAGTGATAGTGAGATGTAACAAACTTTTTTTTAGTTACCACACCAAACTGATATTTCCAAATTATATGATTAATGGTAACAAAACCAATTTCATCCAGTGCAGTCAAAATATCTTTTAGGTTATTCCAACCAGAAAAGACATACATGCTTCCAGACTGTTTTAAAATTCGATAGACTTCGCTCATCCATTTGTAGGTAAAATCATAATAGTCTTTTGCCTTTATCTCGTTATATCCAGACATTACTCGCGAGGCAGTTCTGTTATAGTTTGCTTTTTTTGCCTTAAAGTCGATGGCAAATGGTGGATCAGTAATTACAAGATCGATTTTATTTTTTGGAATGTTTTTCATTCCAGCTATACAGTCACTATTGTAAATTTTGTTAAATTCTATTTTTTTCAATTTTTATTCAGAGTCAATTTGGTCGTTTAATAATGTCTTGTAGTGGAATTATAGATCAAAGAATTTTCAAACAATAAGTCTAGATATTGTCAGTGTTAGGTGTAATTGTGAAGTATTCCTGCCCAAACTGCAAGGAAAAACTAGAGATTCAAAAGACATTCAACAAGAAATTTCTCATATCGTGCTCAAAATGTGGGATTGAGGACCTGCTTGAATTTGCCAAAAACATAGACGAAGTATACCTGGAATTTCTATCAAAGTATGACGATGGACTAGTCTCAAAAAAAGACCTTGGCCAGTCCATGAAAAAGGAGGGAATGGTACGAGAGGAATCAGAAATCAAAGACATGATAGGAAATGATACAGTTGATTCCATTACAAAATCAGTGCTATTTACAAAAAGAGACTATGTTTCAGATTATCGTATTTTGCAGAGTCCCGAACCAGAAATGGGCAGTACCGTTGAAGATGTGGGACTGGATGACAATATTACCAGTCATCTAAAAAAAATTGGAATAAAAAAACTCTACAAGTTTCAGCAAACAGCAATTGAAGAAATTATTTTTGGTGAAAGCATTGTAATTGAAGCACCAACTGCATCTGGAAAAACAGAAGCCTTTCTTGTTCCAATAATTCAAAAGATAAAAAATGAAAATACAGATGGTGTTTATGCTGTATTTGTCTATCCAACAAAATCACTTGCCAGGGATCAATTCCCAAAGATAGAGAAGTTTGCAAATACTGTAGGAGTTAGAGTAGGTGTTTTTGATGGGGATACAAAGCAGTCAGATAGACTGGACATAATAGATCATCCACCGCAAATTCTTGTGACAAACTTTGACGTACTGCACTATCACATGTGGCATCAAACAAAGTTTGCATCATTACTAACTACAATCAAAACACTAGTAGTCGATGAAGCACATACCTATTCAGGAATATTTGGAACAAACGTACACTATATCATAAAAAGACTAAAGCGAATTTGTAAAAACAAGATACAGTTTGTTGCAGCATCAGCTACACTAGATGATGGAGAAAACTTTTGCAAAGAGCTGTTTGGGCAAAAAATGAAATTAATCAAAGGTTCTGGCAGAAAAGGCAAAACAGAATTTGTAATGTTGTTTCCATCATTGCGAACACAAAGGGCTTTGATGGTTGATTTGACAAAAAAACTTACAGAGAAAAATCACAAGACAATGGTCTTTAGCAACTCGCATCTGAATTCAGAACTATTAGCAATACAGGCAAAAAAGCAAAAAGTTGACATCAAGGTTCACCGGGCAGGACTGATGGCAAACTACAGGCGTGCAGTTGAGCGTGATTTCAAAGAAGACAAGCTCAAGGCAATATCATGCACTCCCACATTGGAATTGGGAATAGACGTTGGAAATGTAGATGGGGTGATTTCAGCTACCATACCAGTAAACAGGCTTTTTCAGAGAATTGGAAGAGCCGCAAGAAAGGGGCAAACTGGATTTGCGTTCTTGGCACTTGGAAACGATCCAATCTCGCAATACTACAAGAATCATCCACAAGACTATTTTGAAGATTCAGAAAAGACCTACATTGATCCAAAAAATCCGTTTGTTGAAGAATTTCAGATAATTGCAATGGCTTGTGACAGACCAATATCAAAACACGAGCTTCCAGAACATAAACAAGTAATAGAGTCTCATATTAAAAAAGAAAATCTGAAGATTTACCAAAACAGGATCGTTCCAAACTATGACAGAGTAAGAGAAATGCTAAACGAGTACAGCATTAGGGGCATTGGCAGCTCAATTGACATTTATCTGAATCAAAGAAAGGTAGGAGAGCGAGTACTTCCAATTGCACTAGAAGAACTTCACAAAGATGCAATCTATTTTCTAGCAGGGGTAAGATACAAAGTAAAAGAGCTAAACTATCCAAAAAAGCCATACGCAAAACTAGAAAAAATCCCAAGAGACTATCCATACTATACTAAGGCACTAACAGAAGAGTGGCCTACCATAGAGACAGTATACGAAAAAAGAATCGTTTATGGCATGGAGGTTGCGTTTTGCAAGCTTCACATAGAAAAAAAAGTCTACGGTTATGTCAATATTGAACTAGGACAAGAAGTAGCTCAAGGGCAAAAAGTACTGCTAGATGAACCACTAGAATATGATTTTGTCACAAAGGGAATTGTTTTCCATGCACCGCGTCCACTAAAAGAAATTGAATCAGCTGAAGACGAAGAATATACAGAAGCTAGCGGATACCATGCAACAGAGCATGTCGTAATAGAAGGAAGCAATATGATCACAGGTGGGGTGTCTCAGGACTTGGGTGGAATTTCACTTGGCACATCTGGATTGATCTTTGTTTATGACGGGGCAATAGGGGGAAATGGTGCAAGCAAGGCACTGTATGACAGATTTGAGGCAGCACTTGAGCGAAGCAAATTCATCGTAAAAGAGTGCCCCTGCAAGAACGAATCAGGCTGTCCCAGGTGTACTTTCTCGTATAGATGCGGCAACAATAACGAATACTTGCACAAACTGGCATCATTAGAAATTCTAGATAGAATAAACTCTGGTGAAAAGACAGAGCTTGTAGATCCTATTGAAGGTGACAAACCACTAGTCTAAAATGGGATAAATATCAGCAAAAATTTGTAAATCATATGGACAAAGTTGCACTAGTTACTGGCTGTTCTTCGGGAATTGGATTTGAGACAGCATTAGCCCTTGCAAGAGACGGATACTATACTTTTGCCACAATGAGGGATACCTCAAAGTCAGACATTAAAGAGATTGCACAAAAAGAAAACCTTCCAATCGAAGTAGTAAAGCTGGATGTGAATAATGAACAAGACGTCATAGCTACAATAAAGAAAATCACAGATAATAAAAACAGAATAGACGTACTGGTAAACAATGCAGGATACGGACAGTTTGGATGCACGGAAGACATTACAGTAGATGATTTTAGAAAACAGTTTGAGACAAACTTCTTTAGTATAGTTAGATTAATTCAGGAGGTTTTGCCAATAATGCGAAAACAAGAATCTGGTGTAATAGTCAATGTAAGCTCTGTAGTTGGCAGAATGGGATTGCCTGGATCTCCGGCATACATTAGCTCAAAGTTTGCACTAGAAGGACTGACTGAGTGTCTAAGATACGAGATAGGTCAGTTTGGCATTAATGCAACACTAATTGAGCCGGGGGTAATCAAGACCAACTTTTTTAAATCAATGAAGATTCCCGAATCAAAAAAGGATCCAAAATATCAGCAACTAACTGATCACATTCTTGCAGGACTTAAAATGATGATAGAGATGGGCACGCCGCCGGCAGATGTTGCAGCTGCCATAATACGAGCAATTAATGACAAAGAGATTCAGCCAAGATATGTAGTGGGCTCTGATGCTGCAATGTTTCTTGAAGCTAAAAACTCAAAGTCAGACTTGGAGTTTGAGAAATACATGTCAAAGGAATTATTCCCATCATAAAGTTTGCAGTGATATAGTTTCATGATTAAGACTAATTCAAAAAAAACCACATCACATAACTAAATACAGTCAATTATTTAATATGAATCAACAATTTAATTAATTAAAATTTATCTTGAAAATACTCAATACTCTTTTGAGCAATCGAAGTATCCATCGAAATTGTTACAGTGTTGTTTGTTTTCTGTATTTTTGATTGGATCTCAAATGTATCAAATACATTTTTGTACAGTTCTGAAAGATATAATGACCACTTGGGACCCATATTGTGTTGTAAGACAATCTCATGTGTATGATCACTGGTCTTGTGTGAAAATGGTAGGTTAGACATCTTTGCCCAAGTTTCTATTATATCTACAAATGAGTCAGGTGTGTATTTACTTCTCATAAGCAAAATGATGTCAGGAACATCTCTTTCTGCAATTAG
>JAWVZS010000065.1:0-6591 GCA_033722055.1 Nitrosopumilaceae archaeon | reverse complement strand
TGGAGCAGGGATACAGGGAGACATAAGGACATTTACAGTATTAGGAGCATATCCATTAACAACAATTACTGCAATTACAAGTCAAAACACGTCAAAATTTAACCAAAGCCAGACAGTATCCAAAAAAACGTTAGAGCAACAAATCTCATCAGTACTTACAGATTTTAAAATAAATGGAATTAAAATTGGAATGGTTTATGATTCAACAATAATTAAAACAATACAAAAACATCTCCAAAAAACAAATGTTCCAATTGTTTTAGATCCTGTAATAAAATCAACCACAGGTGGAGTTTTATTAAAAAAATCAGCACTAAGTGATTTTAAAAAACTACTGATTCCACAAAGTTACATAATAACGCCAAACAAAAAAGAAGCTGAAATTATATCAGATACAAAAATCTCATCTAAAAAATCACGATTAATTGCTGCAAAAAAAATCCAACAATTAGGAGTAAAAAACGTTATAATTACAGGAATAGAAGATAATGGAAAAGTTGTAGATTTTGTCTTAGAAGACAATAAACATTATGAAATTGCAGGAAAAAAGTTATTCATAGAAAATCATGGTAGTGGGTGTACATATTCAGCAGCTTTATTGTTTTCAATTTGCAGTGGCAATTCAATAAAATTAGCAGCAAAATTTGCAAAAAAAACAACTCTAAAATCAATTAAAAATTCTAAAGAATTAGGAAAAGGTATCGTTATTACAAACATTCACGAAGATGATAAAATCAAGTCAGAACTATCAAATGCAGTTAAATCATTTGAGACAATTCCAAAAATCCATGAAAAAATTCCTGAATGTCAAACTAACTTTGTTTTTTCAAAAACAAATCCAAAAACACTAAATGACATTCTAGGAATTTTAGGAAGAATTGTAAAAACAGGAAATAAGGTAACAAGCGTTGGTACATTATCATATGGTGCATCAAAACATGTTGCAACGGCACTACTTGAAACAAATAAAAAATTTCCATCAATTCGTTCTGCAGTTAATATAAAATACGACAAAGAAACAATTTCCAAACTGAAAAAATCAGGATATAAAATTCTAAGCTACGATAGAAAGAATGAGCCCAAAAAAATAAAAAAATCAGGATCATCAGTGAAATGGGGCATAAGATCAGCCATTTCCAGAACCAAAACTAAACCAGACATAATTTACCATACAGGAGATTTTGGAAAAGAACCCATGATACTAATTTTTGGCGAATCACCAACTAACATAATTAAAATAATTTCAGAATTATAGTCGATTTCGTACAAATACATACTTGAACATAAATACTCATTTTTCAAAGGGTTTTTTGTGAAAGCAGTAATTCTTGCAGGTGGATTAGGTACACGACTTCAACCATATACTACATTTTTGCCCAAACCGATGTTACCATTAGGAGAAAAGCCAATTTTAGAACACTTGATTGAATGGAACAAAAAAAATGGAATTAAAGACATTGTTCTTTGTGTTAGCTATCTCAGACGAACAATAGAAGATTATTTTGAAGATGGAAAGAGATATGGAGTAAATGTAGAATACGCAGTATCTTCAAAACCATTAGCAACAGCTGGACAATTAAAAACAGCTGAAAAATTCATCGATAATTCATTTGTTTGTATGTATGGCGATTCGATTTACAATTTTAATCTAAGCAAAATGATAAAAGAGCATCAAAGAAAAAAAGCATTCATAACAATGAGTCTTTTTGAATATAAAACCAATCTACCATATGGCGTAATTGAAACAACAAAGAATGGTAAAGTGACAGCTTGGAATGAAAAACCAGAATTAAAAGCTCAGATAAACATGGGATGTTATGTAATGGAACCCAAGGCTTTGTCGTTTATACCAAAGAATAAGCCATTTGGAATGGACGATGTAATAAAAAAAGCCATGTCAAAAAAGAAATTAGTAAATAGCTTCCTATCCAAGAAAGGCTTCATAGATATAGGAAATAAAGCATCTTATAGAAAGGCAAATGAAGAATACAGATCAAAACTAGGAAAAATTTAGAACATGACAGATGTTCACATTAGAGAATTAAAAGAAGAAGATCTTTTTAATGGATTTTTAACTTCTTTAGATTCACTTAGAAAGGCAAGCAACATAACAAAAGAAAAAGCCAAAGATGTTTTTAATAAAATTAATTCAAATGATGATCATATTATTGCTGTTGCAGAACATGATGGAAAAATAGTAGGCTCTGCAACATTATTAATTGAAACAAAATTTATCCATAATGGCGGTTGTGTAGGTCACATCGAAGACGTAGTGGTGGATAGAGATTTTCAAGGTAAAAAAATAGGCCAAAAAATCATTGAATTTTTGTTAAATTATAGCAAAAATCGAGGCTGCTATAAGACGATTTTAGATTGTGATGACACAGTCAAGCCATTTTATGAAAAACTAGGATTCAAGCACAACGCAAATGCGTTACGATTTGATCATGTCAAATAATCTTTCTTTGGTTTTTTCTTTTTCTCTTTAAGAAGTAATGCTCCAACTGCCATTACTGGAATTGACAGTAATGCAAAAAGAGGAGGAACTGTCTGTACCGCATCAGTTTGATATGCGTCATCTACACTATCTATCAAAGTATTACAATATACCATTCCAACTAGTAAGATGATACCACCTGCAATTATCATGGAACCAACTGGTTTTGAACCATGTCTTCTAGACAGAATAAAAGCAACACCAGACATCACAGATGCTGGAGCTACGCCAATTGAAATGAATTGAAGGATTTTTGGATTTGGTTCAAAAATAATTCCAAATTCTAAATCTTCAGGAGCATCTAACATAAAATAATAAATTGAAACCATTTCACCTACAAACATTGCAAATAGTCCTAGACCTGCAAGTGCAATCCATTTTTCTAGGGCCATGTCATCTAACAGATTTTTTTAATAAATAAACCATTCAAAAGAACTAAACGATTCCAACAAGAGCTGCCAGTTCTTTTCTACATGCAGCACCTAATTTTTCTGCTGCATCTTCTGGAGAGATATCATTTAAGAAAATACCGTAGCCACGTTCCAATCCAGACCATGGTTTGGTTATTGGATAGATTTCAATATGCCAATGAATCTGTCTACTGTTTTTCTTTTCAGGAGATAAATGAAAAACGAGGTTATAAGAAACGTCTTTGATAGTTTTTGTCAAACCTCCCAAAGTCGCTCTTAAAATTAAAGAAAGATCATTGATTTCTTTTTGAGTAATCTTAGAAAAGCTGGTTGTATGTTTCTTAGGAGATATCCAAAATTCATAGGGATAAGATGGTGCCCAAGGAGTAAAGGCCACAAATCCTTCAGTCTGAAGTACTTGTCTTGAACCACCAAGTTCTTCATTTACTGTTTGGCACATCGGACAAACTCCTTTTTCATTTAGAATTTTGTGGGATGCTTCTGCCTCTTCTTCTATTACTGGGGGAATTGTTGAAAATGTTACTACATTCAGATGTGGGTGTGGAGTTGTATTTCCTGCATCTGGACCATGATTTGCATAAATCGATACATAAGTGACACCCTTTTGAGTATAGAGCCATCTAAGTCTGTCTTGAATTACTACTAAAATATTAGACCATTGTTCTACATCAATTGAGGCAAAAGTATCTTTTGGATTAGGTGATGCCACTACAACATAATGATAGCCATATGCTGGTTCACTATAATAGGGTCTATCGCTGTAAGTGTTTTCAGTATCTGTTGAAACTATAGGGTGTTTACTTTCAAAAACTCTAATGGACCAATCTTGAACATATTCATCTTCACTGTCTTGTAACCGTTGCAACATACCATCTTTTGCAACAAGTGAAAGAACAGATGGATTGGTCATAGATTCATTTCCAGGAGCAAAGGGTGATTTTTTTGGATCCTTAACTTTGTTGTTTTGTTTTGATACAATCATAAATCTTTCAGAAACATAATCTTTTCTCATATCACCCATAGTTGTTCGGCAGCGTACGTACGATAAAACTTTTCCGTATTTTCAAAATTCAAATTATTACACAGTAAAAAATTGAAAATGATGAAAAAAATATGTGAACAAATTCATAAAAATCAATCAGATGTAAATTTGTAAATTTAATCTGATCGCAAAAAATATGCAAGCTTTAAAGGAGAGCTACAAAGTTTCAAAAATCAAGATTTACCATGAATAATTCTGATGTTCATATGATCTATGTTCTACTAGATGGTGTGGGGGATTTACCGCATCCAGATTTAAACGGTAAAACTCCTCTAGAGGCAGCAAATACTCCCATTTTAGACAAATTAGCAAAAAACGGAGTTCAAGGTACAGTAATTTCTGTTGGAAAGGGAATTGCACCAGAGTCAGACATCGCTGTGTTTAACATGTTAGGTTACAAATTTAGTCATACCGATTATGCTGGAAGAGGAGTAATTGAGGCAATAGGTGTCGGAATTGATTTCAAAGATGGAGATTTAGCATTAAGAGGAAATTATGCAACACTTGATGAGAGTGGCGCCATAATAGACAGGAGAGCTGGTAGACATATTGAAAAAGAAGATGCAAAAGGAATTGCCAATGAAATAGAAAAAGGAGTAAAATTTTCAGTACCAAATACAGAAGTAGTGGTTTCACCAACTATAGGCCATAGAGTAACAGTAAGGATAAGAGCAGAATCAAAAACACTTTCTAATAAAATAACAAACACAGATCCTGCATATAGCAACATTGGGGGAATGGGAGTTGCAAAAGCAGTAGGCGACTTTTTAAAAATTGAAAAATGCTTGCCTCTTCAAGAAACTGAAGAATCAAAAATAACGTCTAATCTAGTAAATGAATTTACGGAACAATCAATTGAAATTATGAAAAATAGTGCAATTAATAAAAAACGAAAACAAGAAGGAAAAAAACTGCTAAGTTGTATTTTATTGCGAGATGCCGGAAACAAATATCCAGATGTAATTCCTATCAATGACAAATATTCAATGAATTTTTCCTGTATTGTTGACATGCCAGTGGAATTAGGAATATCAGAAGTTTTGAAAATGAAAGCATTTGAAGCTGGAGGACTCACAGATTATGAAGAAAAAGCCAGAGTTGCTGCAAAAGCAATGGAAACACAAAATGCAATTTATGTACATCTAAAAGGTCCAGATGAATTTGGGCATGATGGAGATGCCATTGGAAAAATGAAAAACATTGAAGAGATTGATCAACGATTTTTCAAAACACTTGTTGAAAATATAGACACAAACAAAGTAGCAATAGTAGTTTCAGCTGATCATTCAACACCTTGTATCAACAAAGGCCATAGTGATGATCCAGTTCCTGTGTTAGTATCTGCAGAATTTATCAAGTCAGACGAATCTTCTAGAATGACAGAAAAAGAGGCAGAGAAAGGAAAAATTGGTTTAATTGCAGGAGCAGATGTTGTCTCTACTGCATTAGAATTAATTAAATCGCAAAAGTAGATATCTGTTGAGAATCAATCATCGAAGTGACTTTTTTTCGAAGTTTATCTACATCGATTTTATGATACATTCCAGATGAATGAGATAATTTGTTAAGAGCTCGTTTAAAAATTGAAAGGCATATGTCGTTTTCATTTTTTTGAAAATGAACCAAAGCTGCAGCGACTAAGATTATTCCCTGAACAAGATCTTTTTCACCTTCATAACATGTCTTCCAAACTCCTTCTAGAACTTCATGGCACTCCCAAAATCGTTCATTATTAAAATAAAAAATTCCATCGTTTATTGCATCTTCTTTTGGAATATCCTCTTCTACAACATGTTTGGGATGATCCAACTCACCAATAATACGAAGATCTTGAATTAATTGTTCTAGATCTTTTGAATTGATTGAAACATCAAATTCGATGTATTGTGAGGAGACCCGGCAGTCTCGTACAGTTATTGGGTAACCATGAACAGAATCTCTGGCTTTTTGGAGTAAGCGTTTAGCATCTTTTGGAGTATAGTTGGTGTTTTTAAGATGTAGCATATATCTATCCATAAGATGTCATTGTTTGAATTTCATAAATCTCTTATTGATTTTCAACCAAGATTTATATGAATCAGCCAAAGGATTTTCGATACATGTCTCTAATAGAAACAGTAAATGATGTAGATAACAAGTTCCTATCCAGAAGAGAGCTTACGTGTAAATTTGCAGGATTAGGAGGAAAGCTGAAAAAATCCGAGGCAGTAGACATGGTAACAAAAGAATTCAAACTAGATGGAAAAATTGTGATTCCAATTAAAATGAAAAATGAGGTAGGACGAAATACAACAGCAGGTACATTTTATGTTTATGAAGATGAAAATTTGGCAAAAAAACATGTCAATCCAACTATATTTTCAAGATTAGAGAAAGCAAAGAAAAAGGAAGAGGAAGCTGCTGCTCAAGCTGAGGAAAAGAAAGAGGCCGAAGCTGAAGCAAAACAGGAGGAAACAAAAGAAGACAATAAAGAATCTGCGGAAGTAAAAGACAGTCCAGATAATTCAGAAGAAAAGAAAGAGGAGAAGGCTGAGTAATGGCAGGAAAAAAAGGCTCTAGTCCAAAAGTGCATGCATATTACAAAGTAGATGGGGAAAAACTATCAAGAACAAGAAAAGTAT
>JAWVZS010000064.1:0-6591 GCA_033722055.1 Nitrosopumilaceae archaeon | reverse complement strand
ACGATCACGTATTTCTCCCATCCAGTAAGTAATGTTAAAAAGGGGGATTCAGGGCACTTGAGCTGAATCTTAATGGCATCAATCCAACAAACACCACAAGGTCCAGTACTTGTACTCAAAGAAAGTGCATTACAACAAAAAGGTCGAGACGCTCAGCAAAATAACATTACAGCAGCAAAAATGGTCTCAGAACTAGTCAGAAGTAGCCTTGGACCTAGAGGTTTAGATAAGATGTTGGTTGATTCGTTAGGCGATGTTACTATTACTAATGATGGGGCAACAATTCTCAAAGAAATTGATGTCCAGCACCCAGCTGCCAAAATGATCGTTGAAATCTCAAAAACAGTCGATAATGAGGTAGGTGATGGAACAACCTCTTCTGTTGTATTTGGAGGTGCACTTTTGGCCAAAGCCGAAGAATTACTCAAAAAGGATGTCCACTCCTCAGTAATCGTAGAGGGCTATCAGGCTGCAGCAGAAAAAGCATTAGAAATTTACTCTGAAATTGCAAAGAAGATTAAACCAGATGACCAGGAATCCTTAGAAAAAATAGCCAAAACTAGCATGCAATCTAAACTGATTTCAGAAGACAGCGATGTTTTGTCAAAACTTGTAGTAGAAGCTATTCTCAAAGTTGCAACAAAACATGGTGATACTTATGGAATTGATCTTGATAATATCAAAGTAGAAAAGAAGACAGGTGGGTCAATCCAAACTTCACAATTAGTTAAGGGAATTGTACTGGACAAAGAGATTGTTCATAGTGGAATGCCAACTAAAATAGAAAAGGCAAAAATTGCTTTACTAAATTCAGCTCTGGAAATAGAAAAAACAGAGATGAGCTCCGAAATTAGAATTACAGACCCCACACAAATGCAGATGTTCTTAGAAGAAGAAAATAGAATGCTAAAGGGAATGGTTGACAAATTACACGATGTGGGAACCAATGTTTTGATTTGTCAGAAAGGAATTGATGATATTGCACAACACTATTTGGCAAAGAATGGAATTCTTGCAGTTAGACGAGTCAAAGAAAGTGATATGATAAAACTTGGTAAAGCAACAGGTGGCAGAGTCACTTCTAATCTTGACGACTTGACTGAGAAAGATTTAGGTTCAGCTGATTTGGTACATCAAAAGAAAGTTGAATCAGACAAGTGGGTTTTCATTGAGGGATGCAGAAATGCTGAATCTGTAACCTTGCTATTACGTGGAGGCTCACAAAGAGTCGTCGATGAAGTAGACCGTTCAATCCATGATTCATTAATGGTAGTAAAGGATGTAATCGAAAAACCTGCAATCGTAGCAGGCGGTGGAGCTCCAGAAGCATTTGTTGCAAGCCAACTAAAGGATTGGGCAGATAGCTTTGATGGAAGAGAACAATTAGCAATCAAAAAATATGCCGAAGCACTTGAAACAATTCCATTAACCATTGCCGAAAATGCAGGAATGGATCCTATCGATACAATGGCAAATCTTAGAGCAAAGCAAAACCAGGGACGAAAGTGGACTGGAATTGATGCTAAAAATACAAAGATTGCCGACATGTTAGCAATTGATGTAGTAGAACCAGTTGCAGTTAAAGAACAAATTGTCAAATCTGCAACAGAGGCCGCATGTATGATACTTAGAATTGATGATGTTATATCAATAGGCGGCGGTTCAGGCGGTGGCCCTGGCGGCGGCGGACCTCCAATGGGATAAACACTAAATCATTATAGATTTTAAAAAAACTAGTTGTATAGATTAGGTATCGATCTTGGCGGAACAAAAACAGAAGCTGTTCTTCTTAATTCATCTCTATCTGTAATTGAAAGAAAACGAATACCTACCCCAAAAGAAAACTATGATTCCATACTAGAATCAATTTTTAATCTAGCTAATTCTATTACTGGAGAGATTTCTGATTACACTGTAGGGATTTGCACACCTGGTACCATATCTAAAAAAACTGGACTAATAAAAAACAGTAATACTAATTCGCTTATCGGCAAACCTCTAAAAAGTGATTTAGAAGAAAAATTTAACCGTTCAATTTCGATGGAAAATGACGCCAACTGTTTTGCAATTGCAGAATCTACTATGGGAATAGCAAAAGATTATGATTTTGTTTTCGGCGTAATAATGGGAACTGGAGTAGGTGGCGGTATAGTCATTAATGGAACTTTACACACTGGCAGAAATAATATTGCAGGAGAATGGGGTCACCACATTTTGCATCCAAATGGAAATGATTGCTATTGTGGAAAAAAGGGATGTACTGAGACCTACATTAGTGGTCCTGCACTAGAAAAACGATGGTATGAATTGACACAAACAAAACTCTCATTGCCTGAAATCATTACCCAGCCAGACTCTACCATACAGGAATGGAAAAATGAATTTCTAGATAATTTTGGCTATGCATTGGCCAATGTGATTGATATTTTGGATCCTGATGTAATTGTAATTGGCGGTGGGCTCTCCAACATAGATTTTTTGTATACTGAAGGAAAAAATTCTGTGTATGAAAAAGTATTTTCTGATCATATTGATACGCCAATTTTAAAAAACAAGCTCGGAGATTCGGCAGGTGTGTTTGGCGCTGCTATGCTCTGAGAATTAATTATTCTGAAACATTTGAGACGAATCAATATCTGAACCAATACACAAATCTGCGTGCTCTTCTGGATTTAGTGAATAACACACTTTTGGTTCAAACAAAATAACATGAGCGTCTTTTTGGGCAAGTTTTTTTATCTTTTCACTTGGATTAATAGTTGTAATTTTATCTATTATGGAATTTTTAATTTCTGATTTTGTTGGCTCGTCTGTGATAAAACTTACCATTCCTCGAAACTGGTATCCCTTTAACAGTTCTTTATTAAAAACAGAAATGGTTACCCATGGATTTGTTTGAAAATTACGATAAGACTTATGTTCAAAAAAATCCAACCAATATACTCTGTCTTCTTCTACTTTGAAAAAGATCCTAGGTGAAACATTTACAATATTTCCTCCAACTGTTCCAACAACAAAAACCCCTTGCTCCTCGATGAAATTAATTATGTCCTGAGGTACTCGAACCATATTTTTTTAAGCACTGTTATGTATTAAAACAGACTCTAAACTTTCAATATTGAATATTAGTCGTTTGCAAACTGACTAGTATAATCTAATACTTTGTCTAGAATTGATATGACGTCTGCATCAATTTCTGTACTAAGTAAAATCAGTCCTGCGCCAGCAATGGGAACAGTAATTCGATAAATTTTTTCATATTTGGCAAGTGCATAGATTGGTTTTCCTATCTTTGCTGAAGTTTTTTTCCTTGTTGACCATCTATATACTGCCTGAGAAAGTGAGGTTTCTGTTTCTTCTCTAGTTAAATAACTCTTAAGATTAGGACGTGTTGTCTCGTAAAGTTCTCCATAATCATAAATCCCAACATATCTTATCTTATTATCAAGCTTGAGTAATTCATCAGCAATTTTTTGATAATCCAATGGTGGCTATCTTAACGTCTCAATAATAAATCCTAGGAAAAATCTTTACTGTGGTTCAATTGTTGCTGGAGGTTTACTTGATATGGCATAAGTTACCCATGTAACATCTTCTATTTCGTTTGTAATTCTGTTGCTAATCTTTTCTAATACTCCATGGGGAAGTCGTGTCCAATCAGCTGTCATTGCATCAATGGAATCTACTACTCTAACCATTACAATATTTCCGTACTTTCTTTCATCACCAACTACACCTACGGCCTTATCGTCACCTACTGCTGCATATGCCTGCCAAACTTTGTCAAACAAATCGGCTTTGATTAATTCCTCTTCTACAATCTTACTTGCGACTTTACAAATCTCCAATTTGGTTGGGGTTATTTCGCCAATTATTCTAACTGCTAGACCTGGGCCAGGAAATGGATGTCTCATCAATAGTTTTTCTGGTACTCCAAGAATCCTTGCTACCTCTCTTACTTCGTCTTTGTAAAGTTCCCTTAGTGGTTCTAAAATTTTCAAATTGAGTGATTCTGGCAATCCTCCTACGTTGTGATGTGATTTTATAACAGCTGCAGGTCCTTTTGACACACCACTTTCAATCACGTCTGGATATAGAGTTCCTTGAGCCAACCAAGTAAATGGCCCGTTTTTTTCAGCAAAATCAGAAAAGACACGAATGAACTCGTTTCCTATGATTTTCCGTTTTTCTTCTGGATCAGTTATACCTTGTAGTTTTCCTAAAAATTTGTTAGATGCATCAATCAAGTTGAAGTTTACTTTGAAATTATTTTTGAACATCTCTTCAATCTCTTTTTCTTCATCTAGTCGTAAGACACCATTGTTTACAAAGACGCATTTGAGCCTGTCTCCTATTGCTTTGTCTATTAGTAGTGCAGCTACCGTAGAATCTATGCCACCACTAACTCCGCACAATACATTTCCTTCAATTTTTGATATCTTTCCCACTGCATCTTCAACAAATGCCTCCATGGTCCAGTCTTGCTTTGCATTACAAATTTTCAAAACAAAATTTTTGAGAATCTCTTTTCCTTGCTCTGTATGAACTACCTCTGGATGAAATTGAATTCCGTAGATTGGTTTTTCTTCTGAGGCAATTGCTGCTGCCTTTGCACTTTCAGTATGTCCTATAATTTTAAAGCCTGTAGGAATTTGTTCTGCTTCATCTCCATGACTCATCCAAGCTCTTACTGAATCACCCAATCCATTTAGTAAGTCACGATCACTGTCTATGGATAATAATGAAGAACCATACTCTTTGTTTGCTCGTTTTACCTTACCTCCAAACTTGTTAACAATTAACTGGTGTCCATAACAAATCCCAAGTAATGGTATGCCTAAATCAAAAATTTGGTTTTCAGGCAATGGAGCATCAGGTTTGTAAACACTTGATGGTCCTCCTGAAAAAATTACTCCCTTTGGATTGTGTTTTTTCAACTCTTCTAGTGAAATGTCATATGGGACAAGTTCTGCATAAACTGAAAACTCTCTAATTCTTCTACAGATAAGATGACTGTACTGTGATCCAAAATCTAAAACAACAATTTTGTCCATACAATCACTTTCTAGAGTTTTCTATCATTCGCGTAAATGACCATCCTACTGTATTGATTATTTCATTTACTCTGTCTTTTTCTCTATAGTTTCGTATTATTATCTCTCTTATTTTTGAACAGTTTTTGTTTATTACATAATCTATTATTGACTCGTTTGGTATGTTTCCACTGCTTGCCTCTTGGGAGTCTTTTCTTTTCATCTCTCCAATTATTCTATCTAGGAAAAACGATTTGAATGGAGGAGTCTCAAAATCTATTCCAATATTCTCATCTAGTACAATTGATACCTGCTCAGGTGTTACGTATGCATTTGCAATAATTTCTCCACCACTGCCTTTTGTAATTGGGATTGATTTTTTCTCTGATTTAGGTGCGGGTTCAGCTTCTGTATGGGTTCTACTAAGTGATGAGGCCTTGGTAAAACTTGATTGTTTTAGTATGGAATCCAAAACAGACAGGTTCTTCTCTAAAAGTTCAATCTGCTTTTGATGTTCGTTAATCTGAGTTGTTATCTGCTCTTTTAATGATACCATGTCACGTACTTGTTCATCAGAAAACTTCATGATTTGTTTTAATATAATATCCGTATTAAATGCATTCTAGGTAATTATATCATCTAATTTGGAAAATGGAATTTTCTGAAACCCATCAATCTTACTTGATGTTGTGTATAGTTGGGATTCTGTTTTTTGTGCAAGCCATTCTAAGAGCTTTTTTCCCATTTTGAGTTTTTTAAGTTTGGTTGTTCGCTCTGATGGTTTGGTTTTAGAAATTCGACTTATTCTTTTTCCAAAATCCATTCCAAACAAAATGATTTTTTTGGCCTGAAAGTAGCTTGCCAGAAATACGGCACGATCACCATCTGTAAAACCGCCAAAATTTTTAATTCTTCCAATTGGATTTGACTGCGTAGTTCCTATGCAGTTTTTAAAATTAGTCACAAAAGGAATTTTTGTTATGTTATCTGCATGTGCATGAACTACAAAAATTGTTTTAGTTTTGGCTAGCTGTTTTAGAGATTGTATACTGCCATCAAGGTCAGTAACTACAATATCTGGGGTTATTTTGTTTTGTAAAAGTGATTCTAGTGAACTGTCTGCTGCAATGATGGTTTTGTCTTTGAATTTTCTTAGAGCATTATATGACTTGTAAAGTGAGTAACCCGAGCCTACAACAAAAACTGTTTGATTTTTTATTTTGTTTTGTAGTGTTTTTTCTGAAATGGGTTTATCTAGAATTGAATTAAGCAATTTAGCTGATTTGTTGTCTGTTGTTCTGTTATAGCCAAACTCTTTTAGTATTTCAGAATACTTTTCATTCCATCCAGAAACCGTCATACACTCAAATTAGTATGCCTTGTCATAAATTATGTGCATAAACTAGGAAAAGTAGCAGTAGGCTCAAAAAAACCAGTCAGAGTAATGGGAATTTTAAACACAAGTCCTGAGTCATTTTACAATAAATCAGTAAAAACATCTAAACAAAAAATACGTGATGCTGTAAAACAAATGGAATCAGATGGTGCTGACTTTGTT
>JAWVZS010000063.1:0-6607 GCA_033722055.1 Nitrosopumilaceae archaeon | reverse complement strand
TATTTTTGTAACTAGTTTCTTGAACTATTATATTCTTGATTTTATAATTACTTTCATGGATAAAGATCCCCACACGGATGATGAAATAAGGAAAATCCTTTCAATGAAAAAAGTCGCAGTAATAGGAATGTCACGAAGTGAAGACAAGGCAGCACATTATGTTCCTAAATATTTGTCAGAGAATGGTTACAATATAATTCCTGTAAATCCATCTGCAGACAAAATATTGGACAAAAAATGCTATCCAAATACATCTGACATTCCAGATTCTATTGATATTGTAGATGTATTCCGTCCATCAGAAGAAGTTTTGCCATTTGTAAAGGATGCTATTAAAAAGAAACCAAAGGTAATTTGGCTTCAAGAGGGAATTCATAATAAGGAAGCAGAGGACCTAGCTCGTAATGCCGGTATTGATGTTGTTTTTAATCGATGCATGTTAGCTGAACACCAGAGATTATTCTAACATGGCAACCTTTGATTCATTTTGTCAATCTTTGGAAAAATTGATTCACCAATATGAACATGAAAATACACTACTTAAGGTAGAACGAGATGTCGATTTTGATATTGTAAAAATTTTTGGTGAGAAATTATCTGCATTGTCTAGAGCAAAAAATGGTTTAAACGATGTAACTGAACTTGCCTATACTACCGCTGAACATCACCCCTACTGGAATTTACTCTATAATAGCACAGAAATTGCTCATACAATTCTAGAAAAGTGGGATGACAAATTAACACCAAAAGAAATTGATGATATAAAGTGGTCTATTGATGAGCTTACTAAAACGTTGGAAAAAATTAAGACACAAAACTAATTCTAGGCAGAGATAAATAATCAGAACTTAAAAATTATCTATGCCAATCAAACTTGGGTTAATAGGAAAAACCAATACTGGAAAAACCACGTTTTTTAATGCTGCAACACTTTCTTCTGAAGAAATTTCAAACTATCCTTTTACAACAAAAAAACCTATTTCTGGAATTTCACATGCAATCACTCTTTGCGTGCATCCTGAATTTAATTTACAAGACAATCCAAATAATTCTAAATGTGTTGATGGTTGGAGATATATTCCAATTGAACTAATTGATCTTCCTGGTTTAATTAAAGACGCATGGAAAGGAAAGGGATTGGGCAATCAGTTTCTTTCAATTGCGGCACAATCTGATGCTTTACTGCATATTGTTGATGCATCGGGTGGTATTGACTCATCGGGAAAAATTACAGAACCTGGAACAGGTGATCCTCTTTCTGATTTTGCAGACATTGAAGAAGAGCTAATAATGTGGTATCAAAAAATTTTTGAGGGAAATCGAGATAAAATATCAAAACTAGTTAATGGTGGGACTGACAAAATTGATGCCCTAACTGAACTTTATCAGGGAATAGGAGTCAAGAAATCCCATGTTAAAGATACTCTTGCTGCACTTGGCTTAGATGAAAAAGGAATTGACGATTTTGGAATTGAAGATAGTAAAAAATTTGCAGGATATTTGAGAAAAACCTCAAAACCTACTTTGATTGTTGCAAATAAAATTGATGTGGAAGGTGCAGATGAAAACTTTGGTAGATTGAGAGAGCGCTATAATGATTCAATTGTAGTTCCTGCTAGTGGGGATAGTGAACTGAGTCTTAGACGTGCAGAACAAAAAGGCTTGATCAAATATTCCCCTGGTTCAGAACAATTTGATATAATTAAATCCGATGAACTAAACGAAAAACAAACCAATGCATTAGAATTCATCAAAAAAGGCATCATGGGAGAATATATGAGAACAGGTGTTCAATTTGCAATTAACATTGCTGTATTCAAATTATTGAAAATGAATTCTATTTATCCTGTTGCTGATGAGGCAAACTTTGCAGACAAAAAAGGCAGAGTTCTTCCCGATTTGCTACTTCTAAAGGATGGTGCTACAGTTGGTGATTTGGCTAAGGAAATTCATACAGATTTAACCAAAGGTTTGCTTTATGCAAAAGATCTTCGTTATAATTTACGACTACCTATTGATTACCAACTACGTGATAGAGATGTTATATCGCTAGTAAGCGCATCAAAGAAAAATTAATCATTACGTCTTCCTCTAGCTTTTGTTCTAAGTACTGCTTTACAGCATAAGCACCTAGTCTCATCTATCTCTAGAAAAATTCCACAAAATGTACATCTTTTTTGTCCAACTTCGTAGCGTATTTTGTTTGGTACTGACTCTGCTTTGTACATTTGACAAATACCTTTACACGTTCTACCCAAATATTTCACCTCCTAATCTTTTTTTGATCTCTTTTGCTCTTTCTCTGATAGTTACGGCACTTATTCCAGAAACCTCTGCAATTTTTAACTGTGAAATTTTCCCATGATTGATTTGCAACGAAATATACACTGATGCGGCTGCCATTGCCATAGGATGCTTACTTGTTGAAATTCCATTTTTAGTAGACTGTGTTAATATTTGCAGTGCATGTCTTCGTGTTTTTTCAGATGTTTGTAACTTGTTTGTTATTCTAGTTACAAATTCTGCGGGATTAAATGATTCTGGATAAATATCTAATTCTCTTATTAAAAATCGATAAATTTTTTGTAATGTTTTTCTTTTTACATTTCCTGCAGAAGCAATATCTTGTATGGTTCTTGGTGTGTTTGTTATCCTACAGGCAATGTATAGTGTAGCACATAATATCCCTGAAGTGGTTCTTCCACTAAGAATTTTTTTTGATACCAATTTTCTAAATAAATAGGCCGTTTCTTCAACAACTGGCTCTGGAATTGCTAATTTTGCTCTTATTCCATCTAATATGATAAATGCTTTTTGAAATGATTTCTCTGTATTTGCTGAACGACTATTTCTATCCCATAATCGTAATCGATAAAAAACACGTTTGTTTTCTGAGGATAGTGCTTTTCCAGCAGAATCTCTATCCTTGGATTCGATAACTGTAGAAAGTCCCATGTCTGCCATCTTCAAAGAGATTTTTCTTCCTACTCTGGAATTGTTTGTATATTCTTCTTTTGTAATTCCAGTGTTTTCTGGACCTCTATCCAATGTTTTTTGATTGATTACAATTCCACAATTACTGCATGCTATTTCTCCAGTATTTAGATCTGTTATGATGAGTTTCTTTTTGCATTCGATTTCGTGCACAATTTCATTCATGTTATTTGCCTCTAACTAGTAATGATCCACAATTTTCACACGAAATGGCAAATTCTAAACAATCAATTATACCTGAACCACAATCAAGACAAATTTTAACATCTTTTCCTATTGATTTTTTCTCATTTCTTGGAATTGGTGTTGCTAACATAACTTAATTCCTATTTGAAATTATTTAAAATCCAAACAAATTTTTCTCTAGTGCTAATTTTAGAATAAAAAAAATTGCGACATTAATGCTATGTAATTACTTATATTGTTTTTTGGACTAATTTGCGAGTCAAATATTCTAACTAATTGCCGTTCTAATGATCTTGGGAAGTTCATCTAATGATGAATCTTTGAAAACGTCTGCGTCAATTTTTGGCATTTTTTTGTTTGTAAATGCGTATCCTCCAACTATTATCGGTATTTTGTAATTTTCATTAATTTTTTTTACAAGTCGTTGACCTGCCTTCAAATTATCATCTAATGTTATTGATATCATTATAATGTCTGGTTTATTGTTTTCAATAAAATTAAGCAATGACTCAGTTGGCATGGATGTTCGCATATTGAAAACTTTGTATCCTTTGCTTGTAAGATATGTCTGGATAACGTCACAACCTAAATGGTGTTCTTCCCCTATGGGTACACATATCATAATTTTCTTTTTGGCTTTTATTGTGTTTTCTCTGTCCATGATGATTTTTACAAGTGTTTGTGCTACATTACTGGCAACGTGTTCAGTTGCAATGCTTATCTTGTTAGTTGCCCAATCATCACCTATCTTGTACATTACAGGTTTTAAAATTCTATCAAAAAAATCTGCAATACTAAATATTTTGATAAAATCTTCGTAAAGTTTCAGACTAGAATGTATGTCGCCATCTGTTAGTTTTTTGTACAAATTTTTACGAGATTTGTCTACTATTTCCTCTCTTTTTTTAATATCTTCAGGGTTGTGAGAAGATAAAGCAGATAATATTTTTGGGTCTTCTCTGTATTCAATTGGAATGTCGTCTTTTACTACTTTGTCCGATTTGCCAAGATATTTTACAATTTCTTGCTTTGATGTATTTTTCTTTGAATCCCATATACTTTTGACAAGATATAGGTATTGATCACCCTTTACTTTTTTTGCACGGATGTATACCATAGTTCAACATTGGGCACTAGATATTTAACTACTGCCTAACTTTTTTTCTAGTGCCTAATTTGACTAATTAGTTATGTGCTATACTGTTAAAAAAATTAGCACTAGATTGGAGCAATTGACACTATTTTATATGATTTAAACATCCAAATTTCATAATGCAAGATATTATGTCTGCAGAATCGACTAAAGAAAATACCTATTCTATTTTAGTTTCTGGCGCAACTGGATTTATTGGCTCTAGGCTGATTTCTGAGCTAGTCAAAAAAGGATACAAAGTTACTGGAATGAGCAGACAAAATATTCCTGACTCTGAAAATATTAGATATGTTCAAGCTGATGTTTTTGATCTAGTACAATTAGAAAAAGCAATGCTAGGAATTGAGACGGCCTATTACTTACTCCATTCAATGGAAGGCAGTAAAGATGAATGGCAGGAATTCTCCTCTAGAGAAAAAATTCAGGCACAAAATTTCTTAACTGCTGCAACCAAAGCTGGAGTTAAACGAATTATTTACCTGGGTGGTTTAGTTAGTGACAGTTTAGATCTTTCCCCTCATATGAAAAGCAGAAAAGAGGTAGGTGAAATCTTATCTTCTGGAAATATTCCCGTTACTGAATTACGTGCATCTATAATTATTGGAGCTCAGGGTGGCTCTTATGCTATGCTTCGTTATTTGGTAGAAAGGTTACGAGTAATGGTATGCCCTTCTTGGGTAAAGTCTTTAGCTCAACCAATTGCTGTGGATGATGTTGTTGCATATTTAGTTGGGTGTATGGAAAAACCAGAAACCTCTGGAAAGATTTTTGAAATTGGCGGTCCTGATAAAATGACTTATGAAGAATTAATGCGAGTTTATGCAGCATATTTGAATAAGAATCTGTTTGTAATACAAATCCCTTTTTTGACTACAAGACTTTCTTCATATTGGGTTGATCTAATAACCCCTGTAAAAGCATCACTTGCACGACCATTAATTGATAGTTTGGTTCATGATACAGTAGTTAACGATAATTCTATCACTAAAATCATTCCCTTAAATCTTAAAACTGTGCGTGAGTCAATTGATATTGCTACAAAAGAGATGCAAGAAAATCCTCCAAAAGTAGAATTAAAACAAGAAAGAACTGGATTCAGAATAAATCAACAATTACTAAAATACGCTTTATTTGCTATGGCTATGATTGGTTCAACTTATTATTGGCTCGATGATCGACCTGAAGTTTTTGAACCACTATGGCTTGTAGGTTCTGTTGTTTGGTATACGGCCATTATCTCTGCAATCATATTTGTGCATAACAAAACACGATTGGGCTATCTTGTAGCTGGAGTTCTATCGTGGATAACTTTGGCATTTTGGTTATTTGATAACTATTATTTTGTATTTGCAACTAGCGTAATTGCTTCACAACCAAACGAACTAATGACGATTAGAAACTTTGTTGGAATATTCATTGCAGCTTTATCAGTTGTATCTTCACATAATTTATTCCACAAAGTTATAGATTATCAGTACAAAGGAACTCCACTTTAATCAAAATATTTTTTCATTTGAAAAATACACTAAGGTTTGTATTTAGTATCTTGAAATTCATATGAATTTACAGATTTCAATAGATAAAAAGAAAAGACCGTTTTGTTTTTACAAATACGGATTAACTGCTTAGCGCATTTTTGCTCAGAGTCATTTTAGAATCATTCAACCTTTCGGTCTTTTTTAGCCCTACTCCAATTGTTATTATTCCTAAAGCCATCCACATTACTCCGCCAGTTATGTATGCTGAGTGAAGGCCAGCTATCAATTGGAATGCTATCCAAAATCCAGCACCAAGTGCTATCAGGGCTATTCCCATCATGACAATCATTTTGTCCATGAGTGTAGTTTGTTTGTATAGTATATAACTAGTGATAAAATATTGTTATAGTGCTAACTTTTATTCCTAAGTTATAAAACAAACGTTCTTTTTGATTGGATATGTGCATACAACAAAAAGTATGTTTGACTGGCAAGGTATGTGTTGTTAAATTTGTAAATTATAGGCTCGATTTTTGTTAGAATTTCTCCAATCGGTATGTTTTCTTCCTTATACTGTCTTAGAATTTCCATAAACTCATCTTTTTCCATTCGATTAAAGTGTCTGGCAAAGTATCCAAAAATATGCAATATTACATTTAGGTGAGTATTTGCAGTTGGTTCTTGTTTTAACGCTGATCTTAAATGTGATTCATACTGCGATAAAACATCTTTCAAGTAATTTTTATTATGATTTGCTACTAGATTGCCAAGGAATTTCAATTCAAACTGGCTATGT
>JAWVZS010000062.1:0-6612 GCA_033722055.1 Nitrosopumilaceae archaeon | reverse complement strand
AGGTGATTAAGGACAGCCTTCCATCTTTTGGATGAAGTAACCCTTTTCCTTAAGTTCCTGTTCTACAGGCTCTGGTGCTCCTTGTGAATGACAGAATTGACACTCATTTTGTGTCATTGTAGCTTCACCTTCGCCTATGGATTTTAACCACTCCTTGCCATATTGAATGGCTTTTTCGTGATCTTTTTCGCCAGTGATTACATCAAAGTGCATGGTATGACCATCTTTTGCTTTGACGTAAGTATCGTATACGTGAATTTCCATACTATAATTGGAAAAAAGGGATATTTAATTCAAAGATCATAAGAAATTATGGCACACATAATACGAGTTGAAATACCAAATTTGCCAGAAATCAAACTGGAATTAAATGAAAAAGACTCCCCCAAAACTGTTGAAGAATTTTTAAAAAATCTACCATTCAAAGTTGATCTAAATGTATGGGGCGAAGAAATTTACTCTTCTGCAAGTCCAATAGATGTACCTGAAGAAAACGCAAAGTCACCTGTCTCACTTAATGATGTAGCATACTGGCCTCAAGGAAAAGCAATTTGTTTGTTCTATGGTCCTACTCCAATAGGTGAGAATGGAGAAATAAAGCCAGCATCTCCTGTAAATGTAATTGGAAAAATAATCAATCCAGACAAAACTATTCTATCCAAAGCCGAAGGCAAGTCTGCTACATTTAGCAAAGAAACTTAGCTTTCTATTGGAATTTCTTTCATTTCAGTATCTAGGAAATATGCTCGAAATTTTTCAGAAACTCCTGAAAAAATAATCCAAACTACTGGATTTGTTTCCATGAATTTTTTGTCTGTATTTGATGGTGTGGCCTCTGAATTTGGATGCGAGTGAAAAATACCGACAACATCCATTTTTTTTTGCTCTGCTGTTTTGTAGCCTTCAATTAATTGCTCATTTGATACTGTAAAGTTGATAGGTGATTTTTCAATATTTTCTGTCAAAAATACCTCCTTTACATTTGGAGTATTTCCTGCAGTCCCAAATAGTAAGGCGCATGACTCATTTGGAAATTCCTTCTTGGCGTGTTCTTTTAGAATTTTTTTATGAGATTCACTAAGAATAATTTTTTGCAAATCTATTCTATATTGACTGTACCTACCATCCATGGATGGACAATACAATAGTAGTCTTGAGTTCCCTCAATGTTGAATGTATATTCAAATGAATCGCCTGCAGCAATTAGTTCTGAATCAAACACACCATCTGGTCCTGCCTCTGGTGTTCCAGAAGTTACTGTGTGTATCGTAGTATCTACATTATTCCAAACAACTGTAGTTCCAGTTGAAACATCAATTATTTCTGGATCATAGTAAATTTGTCCTGGTTGCTGTATTCCTGCACCATCTGGTATTACAACTTCTACTGTTACTGGCTCTCTTGGTTCTTCAATTACTAGTGTGGATATCATCCATGGATGAACAATACACATGTATTCATATTCACCAATTGCAAGCTCAGTTGTATCTATACTGAATACATCTCCAGCATTCATCATACCTGAATCAAATGTTTCACCAAAGTCAACAGAACTTGTAACGGTGTGAGCTACTGTGTCTTCATTTATCCATTCAACTACATATCCTTGTGGAACATTTGCAACATCCGGTTCATAATCTGGGTTTCCTTGTTCTGCAGAACCTTCCAATATTGCAATTGTAAATACTGGTGCATTATTTACTACCTCTTCTTCAACGCCTTCAGTTTCTTGTGTTGCTTCTTCATCAATGATGTACGTGTCTGGACTAACAAATCCAAATGCAACAAATGTAACAATTCCTGCAGCTGCTGCTAATGCAAATATTGCACCAACTGGTTTTGCATACTGCGGCATTTTTGTAGTAACGTACGCCATAATAATTGCAGGAAATGCAATTGCCATTAGAACTCCTGCAAATATACCCGTAGTACTTACTGTGTTAAACAAAAATCCTGCCATTCCAAAACCTAGTGAAATTGAAACTACAACCAAAGCAGTTGCCTTTGCTCTGTTGCTGGTTGAAACGCCACCATCCAAAATTCCTGCTGCAAGGAAAATCAGACCAATAAACATCGTGAGACCTGTCAATGCATGCATGCCATCAATGAAAGTGTGAGCTAGTCCTGCATAAGATATTGTTACGCCAGCTAAGCCTATAGAAGTCAATCCCATGCCTGGCATCATGAGGTCCCAATTACTCATTTAGAAAAGCTGTTAGGAGTGAGATACTTAATCCTTTTGAAATCAGGCTCGATCCAGATTGTCGAATAAATTAAATGGCTTTGAGATGGGAGAGAAGAAGATTGGGCTTTAAGGAAATTTTGGAAATATCTAAACCCAGAATTGTCATTCTATTGGTAATTACTGCAGTTACGTCAATGTATGGTGCAAGTAAACTTGTAGAATCTGCACCTGACTTGGATGTTTGGAAGTATATTCACATAATAATTGCTGGTGCTGCCGCATCAGCTGGCTCTAGTGCACTCAACCACTACTATGATAGAGACATTGATCCAAGAATGAAACGAACTAGCACCAGACCTATTCCTTCTGGTAGAATCAAAGCAAACACTGCACTGATCTATGGACTTGGAGTGAGTGCTTTTTCTGTAATTTATGGATACTTTGCATTAAACCCATTATCTGCATTCTTTATCGCACTAGGAATTTTCTCTTATGTAATCATCTATACTGCTTGGCTGAAACGCCTCAATACCTCAAATATTGTAATTGGTGGAATTGCAGGTAGTGCTGCATCTTGGGCTGGTTGGTCAGCAGCTACTGGTTCTTTAGATCTTTTAGGATTTCTTATTGGATTTCTGGTATTTGTTTGGACGCCATCTCACTTTTGGTGTCTTGCAATGAAGATACGTGATGATTACGAAGAAGCCAAAGTTCCAATGTTACCTGTAGTAATTGGAATGCAAAGAACTTCTAAATACATTCTAGTAAACACACTGATTCTAATTCCGTATTCGCTTATGCTTTATGCATTTGGTATGGGATTGGTGTATACAGTAATTGCTGCAATTTCTGGAGGATTGATGTTGGCATATCACTACAAATTAACCAAGACACCAACATCTGATTTTGCATGGAAGGCATACAAAGTAACTGCTCCTTACTTGACAATAATCTTCTTTGCCGTAGCTTTAGATGCTGCTTTTCACTTTAGATTTTAACTAATATTCAAAATTGTTTCATTCTAAACACACACAAAACTAATTTCTAGATTAATGTAATAATGTGATTGAGACATCGTCGGACTCACCACATCATGTCATTGGTGGCATATACTGTAGTTTTTGCATTCATTGGAGCAATACTTCTTTTTGGAATTAGTGATTTTACAGGAAAAATGATAGAAATTCCCTAGAATGTGAAAAAACAAGCATTCTAGGATATATTGTTTAAATTTGTCACGCAGAAATCATAAGTGGCAAATAAACCCGCTAGAACCTAACATAGTACTATGAGCTGGATTGTAGTTTTGCCTGTTGGAATCATTATTGGAATATTGTTTTCAAGTGCATATCCTGAAATGGCATCTGGGATTAATGATGTAATATCTCCACCAATACAGGCCGTTGGGGAATCATTGACTGATAGGATAAAAGATGGTGTATTGTCTATTATGGGAACTTAGGTATTGCTAGTTTTGTTCTTGCTGTAAATATGATTGCTGTAATTATTGCAACACTCAAAATCAAAACCGCAATTGTTCCAAATTCTGGTACTATCTTGAATGTGACAGTCTCACCCTTTGGCCCTGTCCAGTTATTCTTTTCATCAGGTAGTCCAATTCCGTTAATGATTATGGTAAATTCAACTGGTGAATCTGATTCCAAAATAGATGTCATATGATTTCCAGTTCCGTCATGTTCATGAACGTCTAAATCTGAAAGAATGTTTTTACCATTTTGTGTGGCCATAATATCATAATTTACGTGTTTGATTAATCCGCCACCATTGAAATTACGAAAACTCGTACTTAGTGACATGCTTGTTCCTTTCTCTGGATTTGTCGAAGTTATCTCTACTCTGACCTTTCCATCATTTGATAATGAGGTAACTGTTGTTTTATCAGGATCACCCTCGCCAACAGTAATTGTTTGCAAATCAACTTCTACACCTCCTCCAACAGTAACAAAGACATTTCCTGTCATCCAAGGATGTACCATGCAAAAGTAGGGATATTCTCCCAAATCTTGTAAAGTTGTAGAATATGTTTCTCCAGCTGGAAATAGGCTACTATCGAATTTGCCATCAGGTCCGTCTTCAGCAGTACCACTAGTTACAGTATGAGCTGCAGAATCATCATTTGTCCATACTACTGTGTCTCCCGGATGTATTGTGATGTTGTTTGGTATGTAGCATTCATTTGTTTCCTCGCAACCTGGAGATGAAGTCCCTGACGGAATACTAATTGTCACACTCTCAGCATGTGATGAAGGCATGTTTGTTATCATGATTATTACAAAAAGAGCAACTAATGGAACAAAAATTCTATTTTTCACTACTATTTACAATTAAAGTAAAGATAAAAGAATTGTCTTTTGTCTATTTTGAAAAATATTGTACTATGAAAACACTCCAGAAACTTTGAAAAATATTTTATAAATTAATTATCTTCTGCACCAGGAAAACTTGCTTCATATTCTTTTTCTAGCATTTTCCTGTTTTCTGCCTCAACTTCGTCTTCTTGGTCTTTTTCATTGTATACTTCGACTCTTCTGGTATCTTTTGTAAGCCAAGTTACCTTGATTACTCCAGTAATTTCCAAGTCTAGCAAAATTTTGTTGAATCGATCATTTGCAATAATATATCCGTCTTTTTTCAGTGCTTTTTCAAGCTCAACATCTGTTAGCGAACCTTCCTGACTTACTTTGTCATATACTATATTTCGTAGTGGTAGAGCCAATTTAACCGTAGAATGTTTTATCTATCTTCTTTGGTACGACGTTAGATATACTTTCTCTTACTGAATTATACCAATCAACAACATCTGTCGTGATTGATGGACTCACACGCTTTAGTCCTTCAGCAAAGTCATTACTGCTAATTTTGATTGCATTATTTTGCATAGCATGAACTGCCGCCTCTCTACACAGTGCGGCCAAATCTGCACCAGAATAATTCTGAGTAGCCACTGCTATTTCTTGTAATTTAACATCATTTGCAAGAGGCATTTTTCTTGTAAGGATTTTTATGATTTCTAATCTTCCCTTTTCATCTGGTGGTGGAACATACAGATTAAGATCCAATCTTCCTGTTCTCAAAAGCGATGTATCTAAAATATCTGGACGATTTGTAATTCCTAAAACTACTACTCTTGATGATGAACCTTCTTCGATTTCTGTAAGTAACTGACTGAGAACGTTTTCACCTACTCCGCCTTCTTCTCCTGTTTTGAATCTGGCCAAAGAATCCATTTCATCAAATATTACTACACATGGCGATGATGCTTTTGCCTTTCTGAAAATCTCTCTTACGGCTTTTTCTGATTCACCAATCCATTTTGATAAAATTTCTGGTCCTCTTACTAGAATCATGTTTGCACCACTTTCTGTTGCAAGTGCTCTTGCAATCAGTGTTTTACCACATCCAGGCGGTCCATAAATTATCGCACCTTTTGGTGGTTTAATCCCCATCTTTGTAAATTTACTAGGATCTTTCATTGCTAAAATCAAATTATCATTAAGTATTTTCTTGACATTATCTAATCCTCCTACGTCATCCCACCAAACTTTTGGTCTTTCAACATAGAACTCTCTCATTGCAGTAGGAACTACTTCGTGCATTGCATCATAGAAATCAATTAGTTTGATTTCCATTGCTTGTAATACTTCTGCTGGAATTTTTTCCGTTTCAAGATCTATTTCTGGTAGATAGCGTCGAATTGATTTCATTGCAGCTTCTCTACAAAGTGATTTAATGTCAGCACCTGTGTATCCGTGTAGTTCTGATGCTAATTCTTTAAGATCAATGTCTTCAGAAATTGGCATTCCTCTAGTGTGTATGTGTAATACTTCGAGTCTTCCATCTTCATTTGGTACAGAAATTTCAAACTCTCTATCAAATCTTCCAGGTCTTCTTAGTGCAGGATCTACGCTGTCTGGTCTGTTTGTTGCGCCAAGGACAATAACGTTTCCTCTCTCGTTTAATCCATCCATCAAAGCCAATAATTGTGCAACAACTCTTTTTTCCACATCTCCGTATGCTTCTTCTCTTTTTGGAGCAATTGCATCAATTTCATCAATGAAAATTATACTAGGTGAATTCTCTTTTGCTTCTTTGAAAATCTCCCTTAATCTTGCTTCCGTTTCTCCATAGTACTTGTTCATAATTTCTGGACCATTAATTGAGAACATGTTTGCTTCAGATTCGCTTGCTAATACTTTTGCAATCAATGTTTTACCACATCCTGGTGGTCCATACAATAATACTCCACTATGTGCCTCTACACCTAATCTCAAAAATAATTCTGGATGTCGTAGTGGAAGTTCAACAATTTCCCGCATTGCTTTTACTTCATTTTTTAATCCTCCGACTTCTTCGTATGTTACTCTAACTTTCCTATCTGTTGCAGTTTCAGTTGAAATTACCAGATT
>JAWVZS010000061.1:0-6639 GCA_033722055.1 Nitrosopumilaceae archaeon | reverse complement strand
GAATTGTTAGATAGAAGTTATGGTGGAAAGATAGAATTCCAACCAGATTTCTTAAATGAAATTTCACCAGAAAAAATTATTATTAGAATTGCACGTAACTTGAAGAATTCATACATACAATCTTTTGCTTATGAAAAAGCATTACAATGTGTAAACATGATATTGGCTTTGGAACCAAATTCTCCAGATGATATTAGAGATAAAGGAATTTTAGAAGAAAGAACGCTTAATTCCGATCTTGCATTACAATATCTAAACAAGTATCTAGAAATAAACCCAAATGGTGAAGATGTAGATTTTATCTTGGAATTGATCAGGAGTATAAAGACAAAAAATTAATCAATAATAGAATGAATGTCTTTTCCTTCTTTGATCAATTTGATTTCATGTCTTGCAATTTTATTGCGCAAGGCTCGTTTCAAAATATCTACCTCACTTCTGAGAAGAGCAATTTCGTCTTCTAGTTTAGCAACTCTTTCATAGATTGTTTCGGCTTCGCTCATGTAGTTGTATCAGAAGAAAATTGTCTTAAAAAGTTATGGGTAAATAATTTGATGTGTGGGTAATATTTTTGAGCTAGATTTCAAACTCTTGTCTGCATTTTTCGCATTTTCCTCGCTCTTCGCCGGGTTGACCAAGGAGGAAAATTCTACCTATAGTTCTACATTCTGGGCACATGCCTGTTGTGACATTCTTTGGTCCAGTACGGATAATTTTTTGGGTTTTTCTTCTTCCCATTACACGTAGATAGTAAAAAGCGACTATTAAGTCTAAGTCATAAATGGCGCGGGGAGGGGGATTTGAACCCCCGAGTCATTGCTGACATGGGATTAGCAATCCCACGCCCTACCAGGCTAGGCGATCCCCGCACAATAAACCCCTTGAATTAATCTGTAAATAAGTCAATATTTTTTTGAGTATTTTACGTCTACAAAAACAACTGAAAACTTTAACGTAGTTGATAGCCCTTACTTGATTTCCAAGATACCTCATCTTCTGAGAATCTATTATTACATTTCAGACAAATGTAATCACAAGCAGGTTCTGAGAACCGTTCATTACATTCTAAACAGACGAAAAAATTTTTCATTTTTCTATAATCTACACCTAATGCCTCTAGTTGTTTGTTACATACTGGACATTTATCATCTTGAAAATTATCTTCTGTTTCTATTGTCCCACAATCATAATGTTCAATTAGATCGGTCTGTTTGAAATTTGATTTCTTACATTCTGGACAATGAAAGATATGACCAGTCCTAACAGAGCTGCATGAATTACAGCAACTATCCTGAATATTATCAATCTGAGAAATTTTATTTGAAGATACTAATTCATTTAGAATTTGTTTAAGAGAATCATCAGCTAGATTAGAATTTTCCTTTAGCCATAGTTCACTAACTCTATTTGTTGTTTTCATAAGATTGAGTACTAGTTCAGTAGGGTCAGAGATTGTTTCAGGACTGTATTCTGCTTCCACAACTTTCATTATGTTTTTAATTGATTCAAAATGGAGTGGTTTTTGGATTACTTCATATGCGCCTTCATCAATTAATTTCCGTATAAGTTCTGATTCACGTCCATGAGAAGTCAGAATTATTATCTCTCCATCTGCATCAGATTTTAGTAATCTACTCAATAATGAAATACCACCTAATTGGTCTAGATCAGAATCCAAGAAAACTAGCGGGTGTTCATTCTTTCCTAATTCTTCAAATTGTTCCACAGCTTTTTCAGGATCAGTAGCAGAATGAATTTTCTCATATCCAAGTTTTTTCAAAAATTCAGATAATCTAATGACGATGTTTTCAACATCATCAACAATCAGAACCGGTCGCTTCATTATTTCCTTGAAAGAATATGCAGAAGTATATTATCCTTAACTATACTGTGTTTAGTTCCCCAAATTGGGTATAGTTTTTTACAATATTATCAATAGGCATTCTTTTCCCACCTACGATTTTCAAGTCAACATCGATTTTTTTGTCTGAAATTGTTATAATGTTATAGGTATTCTCAAAAAGACCACGGACTCGTTCAGAAGATACTGTGCCAGCATTTATCACTTCTAAATTGCCAAAATTCCAAACCCAAGGCCTATGTTTGTGGCCACACAAAACTAAATCAACATGAGTATCAAGGATTGTTCGCAGTACATCTCCTGCATCAACTACAGTTAACTGATCAGAGCCAGTATCAGGGATTGGTATAAGATGATGATGCATTGCCAAAATTTTGATTTTATTTTCATATTTTTTCATGGTTCTTTCTAACCACAGGTTTTGTCTATATCCTACTTCTCCTTCATTTCTATCTGGACGAGCAGTTCCTAATGTAACTAAAACAATATCATCGCTTAGTTCGTTTATTGTTTCAAACGGAAAATATCTTTTGAATAACAAATATCCCGTATTACGATAATCATGGTTGCCACTGATTGTGATAATTTTTTTTGTTTTTATCTGAGAGAGTAATTCTTTTGCTTTTTCATATTCTTTGACTAGTCCTTCGTTAGTAATATCACCAGTAACTACTACTACGTCAGGTTTAATCTCATTTACTTCGGCTATCATTTTGGAAAACTGTTCGGAACTAAACTGGGAACCTATATGCAGATCAGATAACTGAACAATTATCATCACTTTTAGATAAAAGAAAGATTGCTATTAAACGCTAACTATAGAAAGTATAGATTTTTTCAAGGTAGAATTAAATAATAAATCCATAAAGTTTTGGCAGTTTTGGTAAAAAAAGCAGCTGTAATGAAAGGTGATGGGATAGGTCCAGAGGTAGTAGACAGTATGCTACGTGTTTTAAAAGAATGTAATTTACAGTCTGAGATAATTTTATGTGAAGCAGGTTCTGAACAGTGGGATAAAAACGGTAGAAAAGACAAATCATACATTCCTGATCAAACAATGAAGATTCTAGAAGAATCTGACGCTTGTTTTAAGGGACCAACCACTACACTTCCGGTTCCAAATGCACCTAGAAGTGTTGCAGTAACACTAAGACAAAAATTTGATCTGTATGCAAATATTAGACCAACTAAAACCTATGAACGATTAACACCAAATAGAAAGTTAGACTGTGTATGTTTTAGAGAAGCCACTGAAGGACTTTACACTGGAGTCGAAGCATCAATTACTAATGATGCTGCAATAGCTATAAGAAAAATTACAAGACATGGTAGTAGACGGTTACTTGATTCTGCAGTGGATTGGGCAAAAAAATACAATATGAAAAAAATGGTTGCAGTAACTAAGAGAAATATTCTAAAACAAACAGATGGAATATTTTGGGAAGAGGCACAAAAATCAGTAGAAGGAACCGGCATAGAACTATCTGAAATTTACATTGATAATATGGCTCAACAGATGGTAATTGCAACAGAACAGTTTGATGGAGCAGTTCTTGTTAGTACAAACTTGTTTATGGATATAATATCTGAACTAGCTTCTGCTCTTGTCGGATCAATAGGATTAATTTATTCGGCAAACATGGGAGATAAGTTTGCAATGTTTGAAGCTGCCCATGGTAGTGCTCCTCAGTTTGCCGGTCAAAACAAAGTAAATCCAACAGCTACAGTACTATCAGGTGCATGGATGGCAGAATATTTAGGTGAAAAAGAAATCAGAGATGCAATTTTTGATGCAACCTACAAGGTAATCAATGAAGGAAAGACAGTAACATGGGATATTGGTGGTAATGCAACCACTACACAAATGACTGATTCCATAATAGAGTACGCAAAACAAAATCTACACAAATAGTTTAATCTAGTTTTTTACCTGAAACAAGAATCAGTTCTTCAAAAAATAATTTCTTTTTTGCCAAAATTGCCACATCCAAACCTAACTTTTGTGCGTAATCAATCAGTTTCTGATAATCAGACAAAGACGAGGTTACAAAGATGAATTTTCCTTTGGAATTCAAAGACGGAATCACTGAATCAAATATTATCTTAGGTATTTCAAATCCATCTTGTCCACCATCAGTGGCTATATCACTAATTGAATCTGTTGCCAAATAAGGAAGATTACACACAATTAAATCAAATTTTATAAAAAGTGCATCAGCCCCACTACAACAAACTAAATTTTTTGTCCGAAAGGTTGTTTGGTCTTTTAGTGCTGTGTAATTGATATCAGTTCCAACAACTAGATCAAAGCTTTTCTCTAACTGTTTAGTTAAAAGACCTGAGCCACTTCCTACATCTAATGCAGAATGGCCTGATTCTTTTTCAATGTTCTCAGCTATAAAGTAAGTATCTTCTGCAGGAGAATATACATCATTTATGGAGTTTTTTTGCAATTTCAATTATTTCATCACCAGTTAATTCATCTAATCGTTCTTGTCTTGTAGTAGTTTTTCCGAATTGTTCAAAGATATTTGCTAGTTTTTTGCGTCGATATGAGAATATTTTATTTATTGTTTGGATAATATTTTTTGAAAGTTTTTGTTTATGAGTTATTTTCAGGATAATAGAATCAACAGTTGGTGGAGGCGTAAAATTTTTAGAATTTACACTAGAGATTTTTTCAATATCAAATGAATAATTTGCAATAATGGTAATTGCTCTTCGAAGTTTTTTTTCAGCTAGTAGTTTTTGAGCAAATTCTTTTTGAACCATTATAATACCGTGTGAAAATTTTTGTTGTGCAAGCCATTCTATTGCAGTTTTGCTTTTAGAGTATGGCAGATTTGAGACAAAAATGGAAAAATTCCCATTGAATTTGAATCCATCACCATGTAATATTTTGAGATTTGACAAGTTTGAAAGATTCTTTTTTGCCAAATCATACAATTGCTTGTCAGATTCAATTGAAATTACCTGTCCTGCCTTCTCACATAATAACGGGGTAAGAATGCCTTTTCCAGTTCCAACTTCAAGAACAACGTCATTTTTTGATATATTAGCCTCAGAGATTATTTTTGTGGCAATTGATTTTGAGTGAAGAAAGTGTTGTCCTAAGAGCCTTCTTTTTATCATCTCTTTACAAAGAGATTCATTCTACTCTCACCAGTTATTTCATCCATTATTCGCTGTGAGATGTGTTTTATAGGCTCCTTAAAGCCAACACGTTCTTGCAAGTCAGTATAACTTTCAAATTTTTTCTTGTCTCTTTCTTCTAGCATTGTTTTCATGTAGGTTTTACCTATTCCTGGAATTAGTTCCAATGCATGAATTCTTGGAGTAAGAGGTCTTGCGTTGTTAAGATAATCCACAAATCTTTTTTCATTGTCTGTAACAATTTTTTCAACTACTGCTTGAAGTTCAGTTTGTGCAGAAGAAGAGATCTTTTCATATTCCATCTTTCCTAGAACGGATTGGACTTTGGTACGTCCTTCTCTGCCAATGTAAATTCTTTCACCAACATCAAATGCAGAGTTTTCAATTCCTAGAATTTCCAATAAAGTTAATCTATCTTCTCCAATAGCAGTAACAATAATTCCTTCTCGTCCACGAACTGTTTGAGATTTTCCGCGTGGTTTAAAATCTAAAACATAAGCATATTCCTCATATTTCCTAGGAGGTGGTTGAGCCCTATACAAAATGAAAACCTCTGAAAGATACTAAGAATACTCCTTGACTATTTTGAGTATTTTTTCTAGTGTCTCAGCTAAGATGAGTTTCTTCCAACCAAATGTGAATGAACGTAGCTCTGCTAGTGTGGTTGGTCTAATGTTAACAATTTCAACAGCTTCTTCTTCTGTTAAATCACAATCTTTGATTAATTTTTTCTTCATTTCTTTTGCATCCTTTGGTTCAATACTAACAAACTTCGAAGTATAATCATAGGTCCATCTCTGAATCTGATCCATTTGTTCCGGATCTATTTTTTCGAGAATCTCTTTGACCTCTGAAATTGATATTGCTTGTTTCTTTTTTACTTCTTCCATAATTATACACCGAATGGTTTGATATGATCAAATCGAGTGATTAAGGTTTTCGATTTATTACCTAATTTCACATCTAAGGTAACTGCTCTTCTGCCCACATGTTTTACAGTACCAACTTTACCATGGTATCGTCTGTGAGGAAGGCCTTTGTGTTGCCTAGGATCAATAATGACAAGTGCACGTTCGCCTTCATGGTACTTTTGAAGTAGAAATGATACTCCTCGTGGTGCATCTTTTTTCATCACAGATCTAGTCTTGTATCTAAATCCATGAGAACGTCCTGAAGGCTTCTTTGTTGTCATATTGAGTAAAACTCCAGCTACCCTATTTTAATACTTGCTGAAAAATCACGTAGCTTTTTCTATTCCTATCCCAAGATCATAAAGTGATTTTCTAAGTTGAGAGTAGTTAGCATAATGAATTGAATTTATTCCACATTTTTGGGCAGACTCTACATTGGATGGTTTGTCATCTATGAATACCATCTCATGTCCCTGAAAGGGAAGTGAGTCCATGACATGTTCATATATTCTTGTGTCAGGTTTTGAAAATCCTATTTGATATGATAAAAAGTGATGTTGAAAATTATCCAAAACATTCCAGTTATGAACTATTTTATGAGTTATTTCTTCAATGTTTGAAATTATTCCCAACGAATATTGTTCTTTAAGTTGAGGAACTAGAGATATCACATCCTGATTTATTTTTGCATTTTTTTGAAAATAAGTATTCCAT
>JAWVZS010000060.1:0-6719 GCA_033722055.1 Nitrosopumilaceae archaeon | reverse complement strand
ATCAAAAATTTCAAGATTTTTTTATATTTTACAATAGATAGGGAAATGCGGGGTGCTATCTAGAAAATTGTTAGGATCATTTTATTTGTTAAATTAAAAATAAAATAATTTCGAATGAATCATTCTAATTGGTTATTTGCAAGAGTACAAGAAAAAATAGGCATGAAAACGATATTTATTCCAACTGAAGACGACGAAGAGTTTGCAGAAGACGAGTGGGGTATTGAAGAAAGCGAATGGTAATTGCAATTACATGTAATTTACCTAAATATGCGGGGTGCCTTAGTATGATTTATCTTCAATATTATTATACCAGAATGGGTGTGAGATGCTCAATTGGCAGAAATTAAACCTGGAACACTAGGAAATCTATATGCCTACAAGACATACACTAGGCCTACAGCACACAGACTGTATGGCGATTTTTCATACAGAAAAAAAGAACTACCGAAACATCATGAAAACATCCAGAGAATGCTCCATGTTTTAGCCATTCATGGACCACAGACTACTTGGGGCATGGCAAAAGTGGAATTACTAAATGATACCTCAAAGGTTAGAGCACGTGAAAAACAATATCGAAAGTTCCTAGTAGGAAGAGAAGACAGAGGGAAGCATTCACCAGGGGTGTTAGAAGTAGGACTAGTAGTAATTGATGGAAAAAACAAGCTAAAAGCACCAGCTAATGTTTATCGACTTTCACTTCATGGCATTTTGTATTGTCTTGATGTATTAGATCTAACAAATAAAGAAATAGACATGATGGCAGAAAATTATGAAAAAGTCCTACCAATGGTTTTTGGAAAGTGGGATTATCTGAAAAAAACCATAGGAAATGATGTTTACAGAATAAAATTATTAGCAAAAGGATTATTCTTGGATAATATCCAAACATCAAAGATTTCAAAAATTCCAGTATATGAAACGCTTACGTATCTGTCAATAAAATACTTGGATAATTTCGAACATATTGAAGAAAAGGATCTTGCAGAACAAATTTCATGTTGGTTTTATACACAATTGCTAATACCCAGAGATGCACACAAGAAAAAATCCATAGGATATGAGCAATGGTACAAATTAATTACAAAAGGAGACAAGGAGCTCAAAAAATGGTATCAAGCATTTTTAGATGAAGTGTCTGATTTTTACCAGGACCGATTCAAAGTTGTAAAAAAGCTCAAAAAACTATGAATCAAGATATTTGTTAATAGTTTCTTCTAATTTCTCAATATCGTATGGCTTTTCAATAGTTTCCAATAATCCCAAGCTTTGAGCCTTTAGATGCTTTTTTTCATCCACATGATAAGCAGTAATCAAAACTACTTTAGCATCGGAATTGTGATCTTTGATTTTAAAAAATGCATCAAATCCATCTTGTTTTGGCATTTTTACATCCATGAATGTTAGTGCAGGATTCATTGACTTGAAAGTGTCAACTGCTTCCACTCCATCCTTTGCAGTTACTACCTCATAGCCTAAAGTTTCGATCATGTATGCTGTATTTTCCAACAAAGGAATGTCATCATCTACTATCAGAATGGTGTTATTTGAGGCCAAGATTCATCAATTTTTAATTTTTTGAGTATTTATCCTTCTCTGTAGAATTAACAGTCACTTTCTTTGGGAATTTTATTGTAAACGTAGTCGGATTGTTTTTAGCTGTTATTGTTCCTCCGTGTTGTTCAATCACATTTTTACACGTAGCTAATCCAAGACCAGTACCTTGATGTTTAGTAGTATATAGTGGTTCAAAAATTTTGTTTATAACATCTTCTGGTATTGGTTCTCCAGTGTCTTTGATTTCTATAGTATAGTAGTCCTGATCTTCTGATGTTACAAATTCAACTTCGCCTTGCTTTTCACCAATAGCTTGAATGGCATTTAATATCAGATTAATGAAAACGATTTCCATTTTTTGCTTGTCACATTCTATTGCAATATCACTAGTTGGAAATTTGATAGTAACATTGGGTGGAATTTTAATTGAAGACACAGCAGTATCGATCATTTGAATAAGACTGGTTTTTGCAAGATTTACTGGTGTAATTCTAACATATTCTAAAACATCTTTGATTTGATGAGATAGGCGGTTAATTCCATCGTCCATATTGTAAAATAATTTGTCAATTTTTTCGTCTTTTCCTTTGAATTTTCTTTTTAGAACATCAGTGGCAGTTTTCAATACAGCTAAAGGATTCTTCATATCATGTGCCATACTAGCTGAAAGTTCTCCTATTGCAGTCAAACGCTCATTTTTTACTTTAACTCTGGCTTCAGCAAGCTCTTTTTCAGTTTGAATTAGCTTCTTCAATGAAGATGCAAGTTCATTGTATGCTTTAGACAAAATATTGATTTCATGTACGCTACTAGGTTCTGCACGTACATCAAAATTGCCAGAGGATAACTGACGGTATGTTTTTGTGAGTTTTTCTAATGGTCTTGAGACAAAAAGAGTGATGATTATTCCAATTACTACAGTCACAGCTACCCCAACTATAGAAGGCAAAAGTAGTGAATTTCTTACATCCTCAAGAGAGGAAATTATATCAGATTCGCTCTGTTTTACAATCACAGTCCATCCTAAACCTGAGGAACCAATTCCTTTTGATTTTGCATAAGAAATAACCTGTGCCGAATCATTGTCTGTAAATTCAAAGTTTCCTTCAGAAGAATCCAATTGTGATGCAAATGGAGCAACAATATTTTGATCATATTGGATTCCATTTGAATAGATAACTTGACCATCATTATTCAATAGCATAACTTGTTTGTTTTGTTCTTCAAGCAGTGATATATTATTTGTAAAATCAGATAACAGATGTTCTAATCCAATCAAAACTTTAACTGCGCCTAAAAAGTTTCCTTGGTCGTTTGTTATTGCTATTCCAATCGGTACTGCAAAAGTTCCATATTTTGAATAATAATTCAAATCACCGACATAGATTCCATTTGCTTTTGTTTCTTGCCACCATTCTTTGTCATATTGAACATAATCTGAAACACCAAGAATCAGTACAATGTTTGCACCATATGCATTTGTAACAAAAAATTCTTCAGCAAAGTCAAAACCATACGTCTGATCATAATTTTGAATAATTGAAGTTAATTCTTGCTGATGTTTTCGTTCAACGGCCTGAGTGATGAATGGTAGATATCTATCAAAATTTTCATAGGAAAAAGTTTTTTCATCCATGTATACATCAATATCTTTTATTTGAGAAAACTCGGCATTAGAGGATTCTAAAATTTCTCGTATTTCTTTTGCTTTCTCTAATGATTGAAAGTCACTAATTCTTCTATCAACAAACAAATCTAAATTTTGAATTAGATTATTTGCAGTTACTTGGTTTTTCAATGCAACAGATTCAACTAGTTGTTGGGAGTTTACCTGAAAGGTAACATAGCCTTGTACAGCATAAACAACTGAAATGATTGCCATTCCAACTACCAATAAGAAAATAATTCGTACGTTCAATCATCACTAAAAATCCCACTTGGGAATTTAAGTTGAAGGCACCCCGCATTTTTGACCCAATTCAATTATATCAAAATTCAAACTAGACGATATGGCAAAAAGCACATATCGCTCTGAAATGGGAATTATGCACGAAATTCTCTCAATAGCAGCATTTGGAGGCCAAGATGGAGTAAACGTATCCAAGATAGCCTCAAAGGCAAATTTGTCTCATTATGCAGTAATTGACAAGTGTGATAGACTAATTGATGCTGGCTTGATTGAACTTCACATGAAGAAACGAAATAGAATATTTACACTAACTGAAAAGGGAAGATTGTTTTTTGCAGAATTAGATAGATTTCAAAATCTTGTAAATTCATTAAATCTCAGATGTTAAAAGGCATCCCGCAATTATCGGTATAGTCTATTATAATATTTCAAAAGAATTTGTATTATGAAATTAGTGTTACACATAGTTTTGGGAATAATTGCGGTCTCATCATTAATTGGTACAGCATATGCACAAGAAAAAATAGGAATATTTACACTAAATTCAGAAATAACTATTACAGAAGATATACTAGTTACAGGATTTGTAGATGTTAATGCAGATTACAAGCCAGTAAGATTAGAAGTCTATGATCCTAATGGGGAATTGATATACAGACCAGATGTATACTTTAATGACAAAGGAGAATTCAGTTGGCTGTTCCATCCACCACTTGGAAAGTTTGATTCGGTAGGAACCTATACCATAATTGCAAGTCATGAAGATTTATCTGAATCCTCAAAATTACAATTTGTTGTAAAAGAAAAATCTGTTGCTAATCCTCTAACAAAAAATATTTCAGACAAGAATAAATCAAATTCAGAATCAGACGAGTCAACAGAGCCAATTAGAATTATAGAGTCAAAAAACGAACAAAAATTATCAAACAATAGTGTTGAACAAACAGATGACAGAACAAAAATAATTTCAGATTCACCACTATTTGTAATGTCTCTAGGAATAGTTTCAGTTGCAGCTATTGTAGGAATAATAATCTGGGTAAAACAATCCTACAAAAGATCAATTTCAGTATAAAGCATCCCGCAACTTTTAATATTTTATTTTATAAAAAATCAAAATAAAAAAATTTGTGCCAGATGAGCTGTGTAGAAAATGCGGAAGTGAATTAGAAGAATATTGTAAATGTGCCAGATGCAGGCAACCATCACAATATTTGTGCCCAAATTGCAGTACAAAAACTCAGATACAGTATCATTCCAATTGTAAAACAAAGGAAAATCTACTTCATAATATGCCTACAAATAAGAATACCATTGCATAAAAGGCACGCCGCACACAATAAGCCAATCTAAAATAGAATTTTTTCATACAATAAATTAGAAATCACAAATTTCTACCCTATGCCCATCCCACACAGGTTGGAAGAATTTTCTTCCAACCATAAAATTTCTCACTCTACTTTCTTTTGACATTTTTCACAATACCAAAATCTCGAAGTATTGAAAAGTTCGTGTCGAAATTTTGGAACTAACTCTGAATTACACGTAGGACATTTTGGAGCTTGCAATAAATAAAATTCAAAACTATCTGGTATTAAGTTTCTCAAAATAAAATTATGTTAATTTTGAAATCATTTTATCTAGTTTTTTTCTTGCCAGTATGATTGACTTTGATTTTTTTCCAATATCTTTCCAGGGATCAGGTTTTTGTTTTAATCGTTTAAAGATATTTTTTATTGTGTAATATTGAGAATTGATTTTTTTTCTGTTCAACTCATCCCATTCTAGTGGTGTGGCAACAGGAGCGCCTTCAATGGCTCGTATAGAATAAGGAGCTACTGAGTTTTGACCATAAGAATTTCTCAAATAATCAATAAAAAGACGACCTTTTCTTTTATTTTTTCTTGTTTGAGTAGTGAGTTTTTTGTTAGTTTTTTCAAGATAATCCCCTATGTTTTTTGCAAATGTTCTAACAGTATCAAAATCATGTTTTGGGATTATTGGTACCACTACATGTAATCCTCTAGAGCCAGTAGTCATTACAAATGAATTTAATTCTAATTCATCTAGCAGTGTATTAATTTTTTTTGCACCATAACTTACAAGTCCAAAGTCATTACTTGGCGGGTCAAGATCAAAAAGAAGTTTATCAGGTTTTCTTATGTTACCTTTTTTACTTAACCAAATATGCGGCGTAATACATGCCTGATTTACAATATAAAGAAGCGTAGATTTGTCTTGACATAACACATGTCGTACAGAGCCATCTTTTTTTCGAAGTTTAATTGTAGATATCCATTTTGGAAAATAATCAGACACATTTTTTTGATAAAAGCCAGAAGAGTGTATTCCATCTGGAAATCTCTGCATAACTATAGGCCTATTTCTTAAATGAGGCAGTAACAATGGTGAGATTTTTTCATAGTAATCAACCAGATCTAATTTTGTTATTTTGGATTTAGGAAACAAAATCTTGTCTTTATTAGAAATCTCAATTGTGTGTGAATCTGTTTTTTTCTTCAATCTTCTCTTACCACTTTTTTTGCCGGTTTGTCACGTCGAAGCCCCAAAAATCTAGGATGCCGAAGTTTTCCAGTTCTAGTCCATTCTGTAAAACCAACCTCACAAACAAGCTTGGGCTTTACCCAATGGATGTCTTTTTTTGATATTTTTTCATCAAATGGGGAAGAATTTTTTTGAAGTTGTTCTAGTTTTTTTCTTAATTTTTCTAAGAGTTCATCATTAAATCCAGTTCCAACTTGTCCAGCATATTGAAGTTTGTCGGATTTGTAATATCCAAGTAAAAGTGAACCAAATCCTTTTCGATGTCCTTTCGGTTCAGTATATCCTCCAATTACCAGTTCCTGTTCATTTACACACTTGAACTTTAACCAGTTTCTGGTTCTTTTAGACTCATAATTACTATCTCCTTTTTTGGCAATTAGTCCTTCCCATCCTTTTTTGCATGCTTGTTTGAGATATTTTTTGCCGTAATGATTTCTATGAGAAGTATATCGCAGATTATCTTTAAAATTTACAGTAGTTTTTAAAATTTTTTTTCTATCCCGTAATGGAATTTTTCTTAAATCATATTTATCCAGATATAAAATATCAAAGACATAATAGTATATTTTTATGCCTGATTTTAGTGCCTTTTTGGAATCTTTAACATGAATTCTTCCCTGTAATTTAGAAAAGCTTGTAACACTTTTATCAAAAGCAACTATTTCTCCATCTAGAATCATACTTT
>JAWVZS010000059.1:0-6725 GCA_033722055.1 Nitrosopumilaceae archaeon | reverse complement strand
TGATTCTGAAGAAGACGATGATTCTGAAGAAGACGATGATTCTGAAGAAGACGATGATTCTGAAGAAGACGATGATTCTGACGAATCATAATTTTAAATTTTTTCTTTAACATTTAGAAAGTAGGTTTTCTAAATAATACCGTGTCTGAAAAATTTGAAATTGGACTCGGCAATAATGATAACTCTATACGTGCAGAAGCAGCGAAAGACTTTGTAAAATTTTGGGATGCCCAGGCTAAAAATCTAGTTTGGTTTGAGCCTTGGTCTAAAACATTAGATTGGCAACCTCCTTTTGCACGCTGGTTTGTGGATGGAAAAATTAATGCTTCGTACAATGCTTTAGACAGACATCAGGAATCCAAATCTGAGAAAACTGCAATATTTTGGGAAGGTGAAGATAAAACATCTCGTAACATTACCTACAGAGAACTGTGGACTGAAGTCCAAAAATTTGCAAATGTTCTAAAATCATTAGGTGTACAAAAAGGAGATAGAGTTACTATTTATCTTCCAATGGTACCAGAACTTCCTATTTCTATGCTGGCGTGTTCTAGAATTGGGGCTACACATACTGTTGTTTTTTCTGGATTTAGTGCATCATCTCTAAGTGATAGAATTGATGATTCTAAATCAAAAATTGTTATTACTGCAGATGGTGGTTTTAGAAGAGGCAAAGTAGTAAAGTTAAAAGAAGTAGTAGATGAAGCAGTAAAAGACTTTGATTTTGTAAAACACGTAATTGTATTGGAAAGAACAAAAACTAATTTTCCTAAAACCAGTAAAGATCTTTTATGGTCTGAATTAATGAAGGATGCATCTGTTTCATGTGAGGCTGAAAAACTAGAATCTACTCATCCATTATACATATTGTATACTTCTGGAACTACTGGTAAACCAAAAGGAGTATTACATGGTACTGGTGGTTATCTTACACATCTTTATTCTACTTACAAGTGGGCATTTGATATCAAAGATTCTGATGTGTATTTTTGTACTGCAGATATTGGATGGGTTACTGGTCATAGCTATGTAGTTTATGCCCCATTATTACATGGCGCAACTCAGGTAATGTATGAAGGGGCTCCTGATTATCCTGATGAATCCAGAATGTGGGAAATAATACAAAAATACAAAGTAACAATATTCTATACAACACCTACTGCTCTTCGAATGTTTATGAAATTTGGAGATGATATTCCAAATTCATTTGATTTGTCCACTTTGAGACTACTAGGTACTGTGGGTGAACCAATTAACCCTGAGGTATGGAAATGGTATTTCAAAACAATTGGAAAAGAAAGATGTCCGATTATTGATACTTGGTGGCAAACTGAAACAGGAGGCATGTTAATTTCTGCACTTCCTGGAATTGAAACAATTCCATTAAAGCCAGGCTCTGGAACAAGACCGATTCCGGGATTAGATATGGCAGTAGTTGATGAATCTGGAAATGAGGTTTCTCCTAACGAAAAAGGCTATCTAGTAATTCGAAATCCTTGGCCTGGAATGCTGCTTACCTTGTGGCAAGATGATGAAAAATACAAAACAGTTTACTGGTCAAAATATGAAAATTGTTACTATCCCGGTGACTATGCAATAAAAGATGAGGATGGTTACATGTGGTTGTTGGGAAGAGCCGATGATGTCTTAAAAGTTGCCGGACATAGAATTGGTACTGCTGAGTTAGAAAGTTGTATTGTCTCACATGATGATGTTGCAGAATCTGCAGTTTGTGGAATTCCAGATGATCTTAAAGGAGAAGTGATTATTTCTTTTGTTGTATTAAAAGAAAATGTAACCAAAGAAAAAAATGTTCTTGAAAAAGAATTACATACTTTGATACGAGATGAGATTGGTCCTATCGCAACTCCAAAGCAAATTTACTTTGTATCTAAACTTCCAAAAACTAGAAGTGGAAAAATCATGCGCAGATTGCTCAAAGCAATTGCAAGTAATGAAAAGGTTGGTGATGTAAGTACGCTAGAAGATGGGGCTGCAGTCAGTGAAGTTCAAGCTGCATTTGATGAATTGAAAAAATCACTTGATCCTTAATCGTCTTTTATTGATTTAAGATCTGTTTTTTCTAGCATATCAAACATCTTTTTTAATCCATCATACTCTGATTTTGAATTTTCATCCATCTTGTCATATTGTTCATTTTTTATGTTCTCTAACCTTTCTTGTGATTTTTTGATAAATTCTTTCCAAGTGGAAATGTTGTCATCATTTATCTCATTGATATCAAAAATCACTGTATTGCTTCCCATTAGTTCATTATGTTCATCGTAAAGACTTGATGCATAAAGTAATGCTGGAAAAGTATCTCCATTTTGTTTTTTAAAGGTGATTTTTCTTTCTGATACCCGCCCTGTCTCAAACCAAGCTTTAAGCGAATTATTCATAGTTTCCCATGCTTCCTTTGGGACGTGCTCAAACACTGTCTTTCCTAAAATCTCTGATTTTGAATATCCAAGTTTTTTAGCATAAGTTGAATTGCAATCTAAAATTACTCCAATAGAGTTTACTCTTCTCCACATTAGTGGAGCATCCTTTAGTGTCTTTCTTGCTTCTGTTTGCTCCATTTTATTAAAAATATTCAGGTAATTATTAAATTGAAATAATCTTATTTTAAAACCATTTTTCTAATGTTTGACTTTTTTTCTCCATCGCTTTTCGTAGCCGATTTAGTGATGAATTCACCCTATCTTCTGAGAAACTACGCTCTTTTGTTAGATATTCTTTAATCCCGTCGTAGTCTATTTTGTTAAATTCTATTTCCGAATCTTTTGAAACTTCAGGATTCAAGAATATTTTCCGTATTTCACCAAATGGTACTTCATTTAGCTGTTCTTGAATTTGTGGTATGTCTTCTAATCTTGAATGTTTTTTTATTAATTTTAGAGCAGTTTTAGGGCCAATTCTTTCAAATCCGTCTGGATTAAAGTCAGTGCCAATAAGAATTCCTACATCAATTAATTGTTCATGAGTTAATTCTAATGTATCCATTGTTTTTTGATAATCTATAATTTCTGGCTCAATTTCGATGTATGTGTTTCTATTTGGAATCTTTCTTCTTCCACTGTTTGTAAAATTTCTAATTAGTCTTTTTGCCCCAAACAATATAGAATCAAAGTCTTGACTGGCAGATGCATACGCTTGCCCTGTTTTAGTCAAATGTGCAGCTGTTGCTTCTCCTTCTGATGGTGCATGGATATATGGTATACCAAATAATTCTAGAAGTTTTTTTGAATCTTCTACCATACCATCTTTCATACTAGTGGTTTGTTGGGCATATTTTCTTGCATCTTCAAAATTTCTTTCACGAATTGCTTTTTCGTATTTTATTGTTGCATCTTTTTTTGTCTGCCTTCTTTTTTCAATTTCTGCTGATTTCAATGATGGTGGCTTTCCATCAAATACATAGACTGGTTTAATCCCAAGTGATAAGAAATTGATATTTCTGTATAGTAATCCGCTTAAATGACTAGTAATCCTACCTTCTGCATCTGAGAGTTGCATTCCGTCTGGACCTCTTATTATAGCTAAAAATTGATAGATTGCATTGTATGCATCAATTGCAATTATTTTTGATGCAAATGATTCGATTTTTGTTTTTTCTCTAACTACAAGTGGTTTTAGATCTAAGCCCATAATTTGAGATTAATTTTACAGTATTTTGTAGTTACTGGTTTCCAGAAAATCTCATTAATACTGTACCTCATTGAATTGTGTGAATAAATGGATTTTTTGGGCAGGAATTGCATTTCTAATAGGCGGTTTTCTTAGTTTATCTATCAATTCATCTCTGGGACCACCATTCTATGATGATATTGGATATTCAATTGGATGGATTGCTACAGGTGTAGTTCTTGTGGCTGTTTCTGTGGTGTATGAACGAATATCAAAAAAGTGATTTTCTATATTAAGGAGATATTTCTAATTTTTTTGGCGAGGTCGCATAGCCAGGTAGTGCGGTCGTCTCGAAAACGACTTTCGGAAACGAAGCGTGAGTTCAAATCTCGCCCTCGCCGTTTCAAATTTTTTCAAAAAACTCTGTTAAGGATAAATTCAAAAACTAGCAACAACTTAAACAGATAACGGTGCTTAATTGAAGAGAATTGAACTTACCTGTTTTGACCGCCAAACTCAGAGCATTGAATATGTATTAAAAAAATACAAAGTTTCATACCACTTTGAATTAACAATGGTAGATGGAGAAAAACTAATCCGATATGTTGTTGTGGTTCCTGACATTTTGGCAACAACTGTGATCGATGAGCTTAGTAAACTGCTTGAAACAAGGTTTAAGCAAATTTATCTTATCACTCAAACGCTTGATGCTACAATTTCTGATTATTCTGATAAATTACACGAAGAAGAAAAAGCAAAAGAGCAAAAAACAAAGAAAGGCAGTAAAATTGCTGAAGAGTTTAAGGCTATAACAGAACCATCTGTAGAGCTGCAACCTAGTCTTTTGTTTATGATAATTATAGCATCTGCTGTTGCACTGTTTGGTCTATTCTCAAATCAACCTGCACTAGTAATTGGAGCAATGCTTTTGTCTCCTCTATTGGGACCAATTACAGCTTTTTCCTTTAATGCTGCAGTGGGTCAGCCCAAAAAAATGTACAAAGCAGCCCAATCTGGATTGATACTTACATTAGTGATAATTGCCACTGGTGCAGGATTGACTGCTATAGTATCTCCATTCATTGATTTAGAAATCACTCCTGAAATTCTTGCGCGAACTGAAATGACTCCTGTGCTCTTAGTTATTGCAATACTCTTAGGATTGGCCGGCGGTATAGCAATTTCATCTAATATTCCAGGAATTTTAGTTGGCGTTGCAATTGCAGCAGCTTTGGTTCCTCCTGCAGTAGTTACAGGAATTTCAATTGCGATGTTAGAATATGATATGTTCATTAATTCACTTACTCTAACTGTTGCTAATATTTTGGGATTAATTCTTGGTACGATGATTATATTTTGGGCAATTGGGATTACTCCTAGACACTATCATGAAAAATCAATTGCTAAACAATATCGAGGTTATACTATTTTGGTTTTTGCTGCTATGAGTATAACGTTAGGTATTCTTACATTTTGGATTTGATTTTGTAATTATTTATTGGAATATCAGTATTTATTCAAACATTCTGCCTTTCTTAATTCAATTTTGGTAGTTGTTAGATCTGACTTATTTTCTGGCTTCAACATATGCACAACATTTTTCTCAGAAAGACAATCAAATAGTAATTTATCGTAATCTTTGCTAAGTTGTAATTTTATCTCGTCAAAATTTTTGTTTTCATTTTTCTTGTATGTATTCATAATCGTCATGTCGACTTTATCAAGACATTCTTCTAAAATATTATCTGGTATCATTGTTTGTATGTGATCATTTTTTATTTTATGTATTTTGTATTGGTGATTTTTTATTCAAAAAATTTAATAGTTTTCAAGGACTGTTCTTGTCCATGATATCTAGAATTGAACAAAGTATGCAAGATAAGTTTGATAGCAATTTAGTAAAGAACTCAAATGATATAGAATCTGCTATCCAAAATACTAGGAATTGGGCAATATCTATAATCAAAGTTAAGCATAATGGGGAAATCCCAAAGCAAGAACAAGATGAGATTGAGCGAATTTTAGAAAAATTTAGACTAACAAGCTATGCTCAACTAGGCGATTAATTTGGCATTTTTGCCTGTTAGTTGCCAATTTTAGTAGAAAAGATTCTTTGAGCTTAAATATGATTTTTGTAAATAACATTCGAATAAAAATGCCATATGATGAAGTATATTTTCAAAGATTAGAGGAAGAAAACCCAGAAGAGTACAAACAACTCAAAACCAAAAAATAATCATTTTTCTTCCTTATCTTCTGAATCATTTTCGTTGTTTCCGCCAGGTCCTAGCATTTCTTCAGGTCTGACTTCATTGTCCCATTTTCCTTTGTAACCTTTAACCAGCATTACAATACCTGCTCCAATCAATGCCAACACTACTCCAAAAAACAGTGTCGAGTTTTGCACTTCTGCATTACAATCTACTTGTTTTGGCGGTGCATCATCAAAATATTCATAGCACTCACCAAATTCTGAGCTTTGAATATTTGCAGTTCTATATTCATCACCAAATACACCTAAGACAAGAAACCCTGCAAACACTAGTCCAACACCAATTAAAATAAGTCTAATATCGCTCATAATGTAACTTGTATTATATTGTATTTACCTTTTAACTTTGAATTATTCTAGTGCTATTTTTCTATTTTTGTTTTTAGATTCTCAAGAGATGCCTCGTAAAAACTTCCCATAAATGCCAAAAACTCCATAAATTGTTTTTTTGTCATTTTTTTGCTATTAAGATATGATTGCCAAGTTACTATGGTTTTTTTATTTCCGTTTGATTTTAGAGATATGGTTGCTACATAGACCCGTAGTGGTAATCCTTCTGTTGCAACATATGTGAAAGATTCACCGTTATTCCATAATACTACGTGCTCTTCTATGGTATTTCCATCAGCAAATGTAATCTTTCTAACTGCGCCTACTCCACGCTTAGTTTTAGACAAGAATACAGTTTTTTTAACATCTACTAACCATTCTGGTAAATTTATTATGTTGCTAATCTTTCTCCATACTGTTTTTTTTGGTTTTTTAATTGTGATGGACTTTTTTACCGTTCCTGTATGAAATGATTTTTTCATATTTCTACCCC
>JAWVZS010000058.1:0-6731 GCA_033722055.1 Nitrosopumilaceae archaeon | reverse complement strand
ATCAACAAATAGTAATTCCAAATATTTGGCCGCAATTTTATCTGAAAGATTAGGGATAAAACCACGGATTTCTCATACTGTTGAAAGTTTATGCAATTCAGGCACAAATACAATTGTATCTGGTTATTCATATGTGGCATCAGGGTTAGTGGATGCAGTACTAATTGCCGGAGGAGATAGGTTCGACAGTCCTGGTCAAGTCTTAGAGTGGGATAGTGCTCGCGGAGAGTTTAAACATCCTATGTTTTGGGCATCTATTTTTACAAAATCATACAAGCGAGAATATTCAATTAATGAAAAAGATATTGCGATGGTTTCAGTTAAAAATCATAAAAATGCCCAACAAAACCCACATGCAGTATCAACGAAAGCATACTCTATAGAAGAAGTAATGAATTCAAAAAAACTAACTGATGATCTTAGATTGCTTGAATGTTCAAGACCTTGTACTGGAGGATCAGCAGTTTTACTAGTTTCAGAAAAAGCTGCCAAAAAATATACAGAACAACCTATTTGGATAAAAGGCATAGGTCAAAAAACACTTTCAGCGAGTTTTACAAAAAATCCCGAATTATCTTTTATGACATCCACAGACGAAGCTTCCAGAATAGCATATTCAATGGCAAAAATAATGCCACATGATATAGATGTAGCAGAAATTCATGATGCCTTCGCTGTATGTGAACCAATGGCTATAGAAGCATTAGGTTTTACGGAGAAAGGAAATGGAGTAAAAATGGTAAATGAACTATATTCAAAAGATGATAAAAAAATAAACCCACGCGGGGGTCTTATAGGTTCAGGTCATCCATTAGGAGCTACAGGAATAGCACAAACTGTAGAAATTACTAAACAATTACAAAATCAAGCAGGTAAACGCCAAGTAGATAATTCCAATATAGGACTTATTCATAATATGTCAGCAGGTGCAACATCATCAACAGTTTTGGTTTTAGAAAATTGAATTGCAAATTCACTGTATCTGAGTGCAAAAACTGTAAAAATATACTGTGGCCACCAACTAAAATTTGCAATAATTGTTTTAAAAAAATGATTTATCGAGATGGTAAAAAACAAGGAAAGTTATTGGAATTTTCAAAGAAAAATCTCCAATATTTTTGTGTGGCAGAATTTGAAAATAAGATTAAATTATTTGGTGAAGTTGTAGAAGGAACTCCAAGACAAAATGCATCAGTAGAACTTAAAGAATGTGATATGGTTGATGAAAGTTATTTATTTAAAATGATCATGATGGATTAATTGAAAATGGTATAAAGATAAGGCGTTCCAATTGGTTGATCAAAGGTCCAGACAGTAGGAAGAGTTATGGTGTGTATAATCTTCAAATCATATTTATCAATTATAGGTCCCCAACCAGAATGAGAGTGACTAACTGAGTTTTGTTTTTTAGATTCACTTCCTGCCAATACAATACACGATTTGTTTTTTAATGAATCAATTTTTTGAATTTTTTCTATAATGTTGCTTGCTAAAATATCTCCCATTTGTGGAAGTCCTCCAGTGAATATGGCAGGCTTTTCTAACATCAACGATTCGTAATCAAACATAGTAGCATCATCGCAAATTTGATCAAAATGAATATTGGTTGAATCAGAAATAGATTTTTGTAAATCAACAAGAAATTCATCAATTTCAATCCCAACAGCTTTTAAACCAAGTATTTTTGCACAGTGGGCAATTCTACCATCCCCAGAACCAATATCAATAATTTCCCCATATCCAAGATTCTTTGCCATCAAGACAGTCAAATAAGCAGATACTATCCATGTAGGATAAAATGGCTGACAACTAGAATCGTGTTTTAAACTATTTATCCAATATTGATTAATGTCTCCCTCATATACTATGCAATCTATATTGTGTATTTTTTCTGCATAATGATTATGATAAATCGGGTTTGTTTTGGCAAAATCATGTAGTCGAGAAAGATGGTTAGAATCAATATTGATAAAATCAGTATTCAAAGATGGAATTATTTCCTGAATGTGGCTATTGCCTGAATAAGTTTTAAAAAATTCTTTTTTTAACGTGTTGAAATTTTCAGCAACTTTTTCAATCAATAGTTAAATTCTTAAAAACTTATTCATAAACCAATTGGAGTATTTCAAAAAATAGTATTACACAAATTCTTTACTAACTTAGTTTCATTTCATTGAGTTATTATGTAATTACCAACTGTACTATATCTAATATAAGAAAACATGATCATGTCAAAAACTAATACAGTATCCCTAATGATAAATAAAAAAAATAATATAAAAAGCGCCAGAACCAGAAGACAAAGAGGCTATCATTGGGAAGACACCATTGTAAAGAGATTCAATAGTTCAAAAGGATGGAATGCATTTAGGTTAGGTTCGCCAAGTGTTGGATTGCCAGATGTATTAGCAGTGAATACGAAAGAAAGCTCAATATTTACAATTGAGGCAAAATCAGGCACGACTACATCATTACCTGTTCCAGCAGATCAGATAGAAAGATGTCTAAAATGGATTAAAACTTTTGATATTTATGAAAACCGTAAAGTGGTTTTAGCTTTCAAATTTCTATCCAAGAAAAGAATTGGCTTAGGGAAATATGAAAGTAGACAGTTAAGAGAGTTTTTTAAAATATGGGATGAAAAAAATACTATAACTGACTGTGTTTGTACGTATGACGGTAAAATTTTTGCATTTAAAGAAGGAAAAAGAGAACATATTCAACTAGAAGAGTGCAATATGCCATTTAAAACAAAACAACCTAGTGCCTAGAAGATAAAATCAACAAGAGATACTTTTTTAGTAACAAAAATAAAAAATCATTGTGACCGAACAAGAAGATACAAAATCCAAAATATTGCCTTTTGTAAATCCTGAAAAAGGACCTAGTCATTATGTGAAAAGATATCTTAAAGAACCAAAATACAAAGAGTGGTTTCATAGAAACTATCCAGATTATACAATCTATGATGGAATTGGTATATCCAAAGATGAATTTGAAAAGATTGCACAAGAGGTTGCAGACAAAGAATTTGAAAAAATAGAAACAGAAATAACATCCAACTCAGAACCAAGCAAATCAGAAATACCTGAAATAATAGATGATGAACCGAAAAAAGATAGTCAAATCCAAACATTATTGGATACTGTATCAGAGGCAGAATCAGGTTCTAGTTCCAACTCAGGAATGAGTTTTGATCAATTTGTAGATGAGAGATTATTGGTAAGTCATGATGCATTTGGAAATAAACAAATGAAGATCAAAGTTCTCGAGGTATCGGATGAACATCCCCCAGTACAATGGAAATTTGGAGACAGGGTAAAAGTCAGCAAGATTCTAGTCACGATAAAACATTTGGATACTCAGCAAGTGGAGGAAGGAGAGTTTGACATAGAAGCAATAGAAAGAGAATTAGCAGAAAAACGACATTATACATCAACAAATAGATGGATTCCTGCAAATGAAATCAAAAATGGTTATGTGATAGGTTCAAGGCACACATCATTGATTAGTGATGCGCTTGCTTTAGACTATATTGTCTTTTAATATTTCAGATTAAAAACAATTGAAAATTTTTAAAAAACCTTTTAAGGACTAGGACTCGAAGCTGTTATTGTGATTACAAAACAAATTGAAGTTAATGGGACAGAGTTTAGATTAACATTAACAGATCAAGTAATAAATCAGGTAAATCATCTCAAGAGTTTATATGCACAGGCGTATGAAGATCCTGAAAGTTTTGAACAAGTAAGTGCAGAAATTTCTAACACAATAAACGAAATAGCAACTGCAGTAGAACCAGATGCTTCTGACAGTGATTTAGATGGTCTAATTCAAGAAATTATCAAAGTTGTAGATAACAAAGCAGCTGAAGTTGAAAAAGAGTTAGAAGATCACTCAAAAAAACAAACTAAAAAGGCAAAGAAGAGCAAATCAAAGTGAAGCATATTTTTAGAACATAGCCACAAAAATAGTGGTATTAGTTATATTTGAAATCGATTTAGAGATAACATGACAAAGGGATGTGAATGCGGAATTTGTGGTCATCATTATGAACAAGAATGTAAGGAAAAAGAATGCAAGTGTTGTCTAAATTTTCATGAGAGATCAGGACCCAAAAGAAAGGAAAGTTAGTTATTTTTCTTAAAGCAAGAACAGTTTTTGGATAGATGTTTTGCACATCCAAATAGTCGATGTTCCTTACAACCACATAAAACACATTTTTTAGTATCAGTCATTTAACTCACCTAAAATATCACGTATTTTTTCAGTTAACTTTTTGTCGTTTAAGGCTTCTAATATTTTAAATCTGATATTCCTTATGCGATTAGGATCTTCTGAATAAAGTGGACTCATGATTTCTATTTCACGTTCAAAATAATAGCTTTCTAGATAATGACTTATTTTTGATTTTAATTCTAACAAATCATCAGATCTGTAGTTTACTGTTCCTAATTTTTTAATCAACACCTGAAAATAACCATTAATTGTCAAAAGTTCTTTTTTAATTATTTCTAAATCTCCAGATTTATCAGATAATTCATTTAGATTATTATATGAATCTAAAATATTGTCCAAAACATTCTTCAGATATTCATCATACGTTACCATTTCCTTTATCTGATATTATACTCAACTTTAAATTATCACCAAATATTTTGACACACAATGCAAGAAGCATTCCTAAAATGCATAGATCCAAACTGTGGTTTAGAGTATCCCATAAACAGTACCAATGTAGAATGTGAAAAAGGACATCTATTAGATGTCATGTATAAAGAAAAACCTTCAACCAAACTAAAGGAAGTTTTTACTCAAAGAGGAAGAATGGAAAAAGACATAATTTACAACGAGAGTGGGGTTTGGAGATTTCGTGAGTTATTGAATTTTTGTCAAGTAGACACTGAAAATATTCAAGAATGCTCAAAATATCTTGTATCGTTAGATGGATCAGAAGGCAGACAATCAAAACCTTACAGGATGACAAAAGTAGCAGACTTTATCGGAATTTCGACAGATAATTTATGGTTACAACCAGAAGGATACAACCCAAGTGGGTCATTCAAAGATAATGGAATGTCAACTGCAGTAACGCATGCAAAATTAGTTGGTGCAAAGAAACTAGTTTGTGCTTCAACTGGAAATACTTCTGCATCAGCAGGTATGTTTGCTGCAAATGAGGGCATTGAATGTGATGTGTATATTCCAGCAGGTCAAATTGCACCAGGTAAACTTAGTCAGGCATATCAATTTGGAGCTCAGATTTTACAAATCGATGGAAATTTTGACGATGCATTAAAACAATCTTTAGACGATGCAAAAAACCATGAAGGGTATACAGTGAATTCTATCAATCCATTTAGAATAGAAGGACAAAAAACAATTCCTTTTAGAGCATTAGAATATCTGCAGTGGGAATCACCTGATTGGATTGTTTATCCAGGCGGAGCTTTGGGCAATACATCTAGTTGTGGAAAAGCGTTAATGGAATTATATGAATGGGGATGGATTAAAAAAATTCCTAGAATTGCAGTGATTAATGCAGAAGGAGCTAGTACATTATCGGATTTGTATAACGGAGAGTTTGAAGAAGAGGAATTACGTTGGAATAAAGGAAAACCGAATACTGAATTAATTTAATGTTACTACAAGCATCTATATAGTAAAGTTCTTAAACAAAAAACAAAAGCAACTGCAATTCAAATTGGAAGACCTGCAAATATCCTAAAAGGGTTAAGAGCATTAGAATTTACAAACGGCGTGGTTACAACGGTGTCAGATTCAGAAATGCTTGATGGGATGGCAGTGGTTGGTTTGAATGGTTTTGACTGTGAAATGGCATCAGGTGCATCTCCTGCGGGGATAAAAAAATTGAGGGAAAATGAAATTATCAAAAAAGATGATGTAGTAGTAGGAATTCTAACTGGCAGACAAAAGGACGCTATGCTCCCAGTAGACTATCATAATAATCCATCAAACAGATTTGCAATACCACCAAAAAATTAACTGTAGAAAAGTAATTGTCTATTGCGCACGAATGCTTAAAAGTAAGACCTGTGAAAAAATTACCAACCAAGAATGGTGATTAGAGAATAAAATGGATAGCTTTACAGGTTATTCGATTGAAGTTTTTTGGAGGTCAACATGGTAGAACTTTGGGTTGAAATAGTATCACTAGCAACTCTGATTGGACTATCAGGATTCTTTAGCGGATTAGAAGTAGCACTAGTAGGAACATCAAACTCCAAAGTCAACCAATTGGTGAAACAAAAAATCAAAGGTTCAAAATCACTACACAAACTAAAATCAAATCCAGGTTGGATGATGTCTAGTGTCAACCTGGGAAACAATTTGGTGAATGTAGGATCATCTGCATTAGCTACAAGCGTAGCTATCAGAATGTTTGGAGACGAGGGATTAGGAATCGCCGTAGGTGTCATGACATTTTTGATCTTGGTATTTGGGGAAATTACTCCAAAAACATATTGTAACGCAAATGCCACAAAAATCTCATTAAGATTTGCAAAAGTGTTATTGGTATTTAGTTATGTATTTTGGCCAATAGTAAAATTATTTGAAATCATTACAAGGGCAATGGTAAGAATTACAGGAAGTAGTTATTATGCACCTCCTATCACTGAAGAAGAAATTAAGGGAATTGTCCAACAAGGATTAATTGACAAGGCATTAGAAAAAGATGAAACACAGTTAGTACATAGTGCTTTAGAATT
>JAWVZS010000057.1:0-6840 GCA_033722055.1 Nitrosopumilaceae archaeon | reverse complement strand
GACATTTTTTGTATTAAATCATGTTGCAATATTTCCTGAAAATAATTGGCCAAAACAGATTGTTGTTAACGGTTCTGTATTGATGGATGGTAAAAAAATGTCAAAGAGTATGGGAAACATCATACCATTACGGCAGGCAATTGAGGAGTATGGTGCTGATCCAATAAGACTAGCTATAATTATTTCAGCAGAATTACTTCAAGATGCCGACTTTAATCTAGAATCAGTTTCAGGAATAAAAAACAAGTTAGAAGCAATTCTGGAGGAATGTCAATCATTAGAAAAAGTAGAAATTCAGAGTCTACAGGCAGAAGATAAATGGATTTTAAGTAGAGTTCAAAAACTCGTAGAAAAAGTTACAGAAAGTATTGAAAAAATGAGACTAAGAGAAGCCCTACATGAGATATTGTTTGCATTTGAAGGGGACATGAATTGGTATCTAAAAAGAGCAAAAGCAAAAGGAAGAACAGACTATCAAGGTATATTGCATAAAATTTATTCTGCACGAGTACAAATGTTATCACCATTTGCTCCACATATTGCAGAAGAGATGTGGTCTTCTTTGGGAAATTCAGAAATGGTATCAAAATCAGAGTGGCCAAAGGCATCATCACAAGACATAGATTCAGTTGCAATTCAATCTGAAAATCTATTAAAATCCATCATGGACGATGTTGGAAATATTCTCAAGGTTACTAAAATAACACCAAAAAAGATTACAATCTATACAGCAGACTTGTTTAAATCCAAAGTATACAATTATGTTTTACAAAATGTCATGGATGGAAATACCAACATGGGATCTGTTATGAAGAATTTGATGTCAAATCCCGATACAAGAGAAGTTAAAAAAAATCCAGACTTTGTACAAAAAACCATAAAAGACATCCTATCAGAGCCTACAGAAATTAGAAAAATAAAACTTCAAACTAAAGATTTTGATGAAAAAGAACTCATAGATAAGGAATTGATTTCAATTGCAAAAAAAGAATTCAATGTCGATGTTCAGGTTTTTTCAGAAAGCGATTCAAACATTTACGATCCTAAGAAAAAAGCACGACATGCAAGACCATTCAAGCCAGCACTATTTATTGAATAAATTGGCACTAGCAAAATTCTAATTGTCTCTTTTTATATTATGAAAACTAAATTATATTATCCGTCCTATTTCCCTGCTAGTTTTGAGAAGGGCATGAATAATGCCCTTTAGAACTAGTTGACCATTCTAAAAAATAATCCAAACCATACAGTCAAACTAAATTAAAGCTGGCAGTAAGCGAATCACCACGATAGGTGACAGTTATTTCATATTTTCCAGGCTCATAGGTTCGGTCGAATTCAATTATAGTAAAAATCTCTCCTTTTTCAGAGCCAAAAGTTGTAAATTTTTCTGAATAGTCATTTGGACCAGACAATTCTAAATGAATGTATTTTCCTCTATCATATCCATCAACAATACCTGAAATTGTTAATGGTACAGTACCTACAGAAGATTCTGGTAGTGAAATTTCTGAATTGCTCAGTTGTACAAAACTTTGTGATTCAGAAAATGCAAAAGGCATAGCAGACATTGCAATTACAAATACAAACAGAATTCTAAGCATGTTAAGTCTTAGTTATTATTAATCCATAAACACAAAGGAAGTTTTAATGTATATGACGTTCCATCTTGGCAAAAATGAAAAAAGATAGCTTAGACAAAATTGGAAAAAAACGATTTTGTTAATTTATTTTAGTTATCGTCTTGCAGCTCTAGAATAGGCCTTTTTGGTAGCTTTTCTTCCCTTCTTTTGTTTTGCTGGTTGTTTTCTCGGGCCTTTGCCACTTAGTGTAACTTTTCTTTTGGCAGCATTTGAATAAGCTCTCTTTGTTGCCTTTTTGCCAGTTTTTGCTTTTGGTTTTGGTCTTGTTTTACCTTTAGTAGTTACAGTTACTTTTCGTTTAGCTGCTGCAGAATAGGCTTTCTTTGTTGCTCTTTTCTTAGCAGTTTTTGATTTTCCAGCTGTCTTTGCTGCAGTCTTTATTTTAGCTCTGCTTTTTGCATCGCCTTTTTTTGCAGTTGCTTTTCTTTTTGTAGCGGTTTTTCTAGTGCTTTTTTTAGCTTTAGCCATTATGTTTAGTGAAATGTAATTGTTTTTCTATCTTAATACTGAAATAAACTAAACTAATTTCATCCAAAAATTAAACAAAAGTTTTTGGGATTAATCATCTTTCATTTTAAAAAACAACCAATTCTTTTGTTTTGGTTTAAAATGCAACAAACAATATCTTCCTTGTAATTTTTTTCCATCAATATTGACAATCCATTTTTTCTTAGATCTCTCAATAGTTTTAAAAGAACCACGATCCCAAATTGTTACCTTCCCTGAACCATAGTTTCCTTCAGGTATTTCACCCTCAAACTTTGCATATTCTATTGGATGATCACCTACTTGAATAGCAAGGCGTTTCTTTCCTATTGATTTTAAAGGTCTTTTTGGCAATGCCCAACTTTTTAGAGTTTTATTATATTCTAATCTAAGATCCCAGTGAAGATTTGTTGCATTGTGTTGCTGAATTACATATACTGGTCGTTTAATGCCTGATGTTTTGTATTTTTTCTGAATTTTTTGGCAAAAACTAGAAGAAACATCATCGGACATACTTAAACTAAACAAAGATAAACTAAATGACTTTCTCAGATTATCCAAACGGTCTATCACGTAATTTATGACAATCACAAATACAACCTTTAGAACAATGAATTCTTTTACAGTCAGAACAAACTGATTTGTCCCAATATGGAGTTGTATTCATAAAATCAGTTAGCTAAATCAAACTAATAACAGATCTGCACAATCAAACATTATCAATTGTAATTACTGTGGGCGATCCTGCATCCTGCGCATAAACAGAAACGCTAGCTACTTTGCCTGCATCAAAGGGTTCGAGCATTTTATCGGGAATTCTAAAGTATACTATCATTTCTTCACCAGGAGAAAGAGATACAGGAGATGTTCGTTGACTCAGACAAAGGGTTGGTTTTACACCAGATTCATCAAAATCAATTTCCAATGTAGAGGAATCAGGAAATTCTGACAAATTACAGGAAGTACTTACTGCAAATCCAGCATCAACTGAGTCTCTCATCTGACCTGAAGAATCAGTTCCAGTGTGAACATATCCACTAAGAAAATTAAGACTAGTAACTCGAGTTTGATCATCATCTACATACCAATTAATTATAGGCACATCAATTCCTTTTACTTGAATTGTATCTACGGCAACTATTCTTTCACCATCATTTCGTACTCCTAATGCTCCCCAACCGATTCCATTTGAATCAGTAGAATTCACCCATACCTGTAGACCATAAACAGAAATGTCTTCTTGTTGAGAGGAATTTTGATACAAACTACTTCCATATGATACGTAACCAGTTGCCAATACCACAGATGCTGCCAAAAAAACTACACTAGTGACCACTAGAGACATTGCTTTTCTTTTAGTAAAGTAGCGAAATTTTTTCAAATTTAATAAAAAGGCCAATTAATACTAGATAGAAGCCAGTATGTCTTTTTTTCAAACAGATAATTCTTTATTAGTAAATAATCCAAAGTTGGGCAACAATTCCATCATTTAGGTTCATTATACTCTATGATAGAATCATACAAAAAAGTCAAGAATTGATTCAGATTATCTTTGTGCACTCCATCAAATGTACAATATTCTCTATCCAATGAGATATGTAATTTAGAACTTTTTTGAAAAAATGAGCGTATTTTATCTAATCCAATTTTTGTTAATCGATAATCGCATGTAGCCATATCTAAAAATACCAAATACAATTCAGTGCCAGGACTTATTCTTGCTTTGATAAATGGTTGGTTATTTTTTTTGCATTCACTATAATGTTTATCATATTCAAATGCCTTAGAATCTACAATCCATTTCATTTTAGAAACTGTTTTCAAATACTACTTCGGATAGTGGCAATTGTCCACCTCTAGGACTTGCAGGGGCAATTGCTTTTCCTACTACTACCATCATTGTAATGATATGATCATCAGGTATATTGATCAATTCTCCTACCTTTGTGTAATCAAATCCTTCCATAGGGCAAGTATCATAACCCATTGCTTTTGCTGCAAGCATTATTGTTTGAGCCGCAAAGGAACAAGATCTCATTGCCTCGTCTCTTTGATGTTGTGGATTATTAGAGTAAGAGTTCTTAATTCCTGCCAACAAAACCTTTCTCATTTCTTCTGGGGCATTTACCCAATACCTTTCAGGATTTTTATTCCATGAGTTCAGGTCTGCACACAAAATTATTACAAGAGAAGCATCAGCAACTTGTTTTTGTCCATAAGACAGTTCACTGAGTTTGTCTTTTATTTTCTGATCAGTGACTGTAACAAAACGCCAGTTTTGAATATTATAAGAAGTAGGTGACAAAATAGCTGTTTCCAATAATTGATTTATTTCCTTTTTTGACATTGTATGGTTTTTATCAAAGTTTTTCACAGAACGTCTAGATCTAATTGCATCAAATGTATCCATGAAAAGAGGAATAGTTTGCCAAATTTAAAACAAAATAATAGATATTCTATTTATTAGGCCCAAACAGTCAGGTAACTGAAAATGAAGATTGCTGTAATGGGAATGGGTGTTGCTGGCAGTTATCTTATGGCCAGATTAAAAGACACAGAACACGAAGTGGTAGGTTATGAAAGAAATACACAACAAAATCATGACTCTATTTGTGCATGGGGAACAATCAAGCCAGTACTAGAACAATTTTGTAAAAAAGTAGGCCGTAATTTTGATGATTTTCTAATCCATGACGGTAAGACCATGCATGTCAAAATGAACAATAATACAAAATTCGATATCGGATTACATGGATTATGTACATATGATAAATTAGGATTAATCAAAGATTTCATCAAAGATTCAAAGATAATTTATGGTAAATCCCCAAGTCTAGAAGAATTAGAAAAGGAATACGATATGATTGTGGACTGTACTGGGTTTCACAGAGTCTATCTTCCAAAATTAGAAAAAGACTTTTTCTTGCCAACATATGAATACAAAGTCCAATATGAGAAAGGAGTCCCATATGATGACTTTTACATTGAACCATTTCCTGGAATGTCAGGTTATTTTTGGTATTTCCCATTAGAAAACAATACTGCACATATTGGTGCAGGTGATTATAGGAAAAACCACGTAAAAGCAACTGATGCATTTCTAAAAAAACATGGGGGAAAAGTAATAGCTACTAAAGGAAGACCAATCAGACTTGCCACTCCAGGAAAATGCAAGCCATTTTACAAAGGTAAAGTAGTAGGAGTTGGAGAGTCAATTGGAACAGTTTATGCATTACTAGGAGAAGGAATTATTCCAAGTATGCAGTGTGTTGACATATTTTTAGAAAACATGCATGACTTTAAAGCATATGAAAAAGCTGTTGACGAACATTACAAAGTGTATGACAAAGTATTCAATTTTGTCAGAGCAAAAATTCACAAAGACTTTAGCATAATAAAGTCACTTCCAGACTTTCTTACAATATTTCGCTATATGAAGAAAAATGAAGAAAGATTTGGTATGGATATCAAGATGTCAAATCTAATCAAAGTGGCAAAAGCCTAATTAAAATTCAACGAACCAAAATTTTCTCGATTAGTTCTGTTTGAAGACATGTTATAGTCATAAACAATTTTTGAATATTCTTGTAGTTCCTTTTTCATAGGATCAAGACTATCTGCAAGATAAAAACCAGGACAATCACCTGTAAATTGAAACGTTGCATGAACTCGTGCTTTTCCCTTTTCATTTTCCAACCATGTTGAGAAAGGATACAGATAACAAACTCCAGGCCTATCAGGGTGCATACTACAGGCACCATCTTGGTCTAGAAACCTACAAGAAATATGTGTACCATCATCTGCTTCTGTTTCAGATTCCTTTCTTTTGAGATTAATTGTAGTCATTGTAGTTTTGGAACCATCAGGTGAGCTTTCTTCCCAGGTAGTAGTAATAGTTTCTTTTTTTATAAAATCGGAAGTTTTTTGGTACTTGAGACCCTTGCCAATAGTAATTAGATCATCGGAGGTTAATGGAAGACGTCCTTGTCTGTCACAACAATTATGACAATCAGGCCAATAACATTTCCATAAAATGAATTTTTTTTGTGAGTTTAGATACGGAATATGGAATATAACATCTTTTACTTTAACTGGATAATCGGATGTATCGGTAATTTTTCCTAACATAAAATCTTTAATTGTTGGTTCGATATCCCAATCCTTTTCAAGTAAATTTAATGATTCTTGAATCTCTTTGCTAGACAATGAGTTATAACTTCTCGTTGATATGTTATTAATGTTGGGTGATAAAGGCAAATATGCATCAGCTACTGAAAATAGAAGATTTGTATGGAATGAAATAGTATGGCCATTAATTTTAGAAATAAATGATGTAGCGTTTTCATTAAAGCAGTATCAGGAAAAACGTGATGAAATTTGCAAGAAAAAAAATGTAACAATTTCGATGACATCACGCGGTTTAGTATCATTAATGCAAAAAGGAATTTTGTTTAAGGAAAATGATACTTATGCAATTCATTATAGATTAATTCCATATATGAGACTAAAAGCTGAATGCGATTACGCTACAGCAATTCATGAAGTTCAAATAAGATAATTTTTCAGCAAATAATTATATTCTAAAAGATTTGAGTTTTGTTTGGTAGCCCGATAGTCTAGCGGTCAAATAATAATTTTAGATCAAGGATTCTGCCCTCTGGATCTCATAGAGTGGATAGGCGGAGACGGCAGTTCGAATCTGCCTCGGGCT
>JAWVZS010000056.1:0-6853 GCA_033722055.1 Nitrosopumilaceae archaeon | reverse complement strand
TCGGCGTATCTTTTGATTGCGACTACTATAGTATTGAGATTGACAGCTCGCCCAATCTCCTTTTCGACTTCTGGCTGTATTTTTATTGCTAGCGCGGTATAATTAATCAAATCCATTTTCATGCAGTCATAGATTGATCTATTCCTGGTAATGATTTCCCTTACTGCCTCTGGAACTGATATGCCTGCTACACGCATCAAATAATATTATATAATGTCAGTTATAATAGGATTATGTCATAGAACATAGTTATGTAAGTAATACTTATATAATGTCATATACATTACATTAGTATAGGTGAATATGACAATGTTTGATGACGAGTTTGAAAGAGTCTTCAAGAGAATGTCAAGATCATTTTTTGATGTAGATGACATTTTCGAGGGATTCAAAAAAGACGGTTCTGCTGGCCCATACTATTATGGTTACACTATGACCGTTGGTCCAGATGGAAAACCGGTAGTAAAAGAATACGGTAACGTAAAGCCAGGACTCTTGCCAAGTTCAGATACAAGAGAACCAATTGTTGATACAATTGTAGATGAAAAAGAAAACCAAGTAAAGCTTGTAGCGGAGATGCCAGGAGTTGAAAAGTCTGATGTTAAAATTGTCGTTCAAGACGACAATACAGTCAACATTGATGCCGAACATGCAGACAAGAAATATCATGCAAATGTTCCAATTCAATACAAAGTTGACAAGGACTCAGTAAAGGCTTCTTACAAAAACGGTATTCTAGAGATAGTCTTTGGACTTCTCAAAGAAGAGAAACCAAAAGGCAAACAAGTGGAGGTGCAATAATCCTCTAAATTTTCTTTTGAGGTGATGATATGGATAAAATAGAATTAAAAATTCAAGAGATTCCCCAGCAACATGTTGGAAGAGGAAGAGCAATAGTTGATCCTAAAATTGTTGAAGATAATAAATGGTCAACTGGGCAAATATTAGAATTAACTTATAATAAAAAATCTCATGTAAAATTATGGCCAGGATCTCCAGAAGAATATGGTTCTGGTATAATCAAAATTGATGGTATAACTAGACATAATATTGGAGCAGGAATAGGTGATAAAATTATCATTAAACCAGTAGAAGCAAGTCCTGCACAACAAATTGTATTATCTCCTACTGAAAAAATTGCAGCAGAAGGATTACAAGAATACATGAGACTAAACTATCTTAACCATGTTTTTACTACTGGTGATACTATATCCCTTACAACACAACTTGGTAGTAAGGTGCAATTTATTGTAACTAGTACAAAACCTGCAAAACCAGTAATTGTTACAGAACAAACAGAATTCAAAATGGGCTCTATGACAAAAGCAGTTGATACTTCTATTCCAAGAGTTACTTATGATGAACTAGGTGGTCTAAAGAAAGAAGTTCAAAAGATAAGAGAAATGGTAGAGCTTCCCATGCGACATCCTGAACTATTTGAAAAAATTGGAGTCGAAGCACCAAAGGGAGTATTATTGTATGGTCCACCAGGAACTGGAAAAACCCTACTGGCAAAAGCCGTAGCTGGTGAAACAAACGCTCACTTTATCTCCCTTAGCGGACCTGAAATTATGGGTAAATATTACGGTGAGAGCGAAGAAAGAATTCGAGAGATATTCAAACAAGCAGAAGACAACTCTCCAAGCATTGTATTTATCGATGAAATAGACTCTATTGCCCCAAAACGAGATGAAGTATCTGGTGAAGTAGAAAAACGAATTGTTTCACAACTCTTGTCCTTAATGGATGGAATGAAGAGTCGTGGTAAAGTTGTGGTAATAGCAGCAACTAACAGACCTGACTCCATTGATCCAGCTCTTAGAAGACCTGGAAGATTCGACAGAGAAATTGAAATTGGTATTCCAGATACAGATGGTAGAGAAGAAATTCTTGCAATCCATACCAGAGGTATGCCAATAAATGAAGAAGTTGATTTGAAAAAACTTGCACAAATAACACATGGATTTGTTGGTGCAGACTTGGAAGTATTAGCAAAAGAAGCTGCAATGAGATCATTAAGACGAATCCTACCAGAAATTGATCTTGATGAAGATAAGGTATCAGCTGATGTATTGCAAAAAATTACAATAACCAGTGAAGACTTTAGAGAAGCTCTAAAAGAAGTAAGGCCTAGTGCACTACGAGAAGTTCACGTTCAGGTTCCCAATGTAAGTTGGGATGATGTTGGTGGATTAGAAGATCTCAAAGAAGAGCTTCGAGAAGCAATAGAGTGGCCAATAAAACACAAAGAGGCATTTGATTATGTTAATGTTCAAACACCAAAGGGTGTATTGTTGCATGGACCTCCAGGAACTGGAAAAACATTGATTGCAAAAGCACTAGCTAAAATGACTGACTCTAACTTTATCAGCGTAAAAGGACCAGAACTACTCTCAAAATGGGTTGGCGAATCTGAAAAAGGCGTCAGAGAGATATTTAGAAAAGCGCGTGCTGCCGCACCATGCATAATCTTCTTTGATGAAATTGATGCACTAGTTCCTAGACGTTCAAGTGGAGGTTCTAGCTCACATGTCACTGAAAATGTTGTATCCCAGATTCTAACTGAAATAGATGGATTAGAAGAACTTCATGACGTATTGATAATTGGTGCTACAAACAGACTAGATATTGTAGATGAAGCATTGTTAAGACCAGGGAGATTTGATAGAATTATTGAAGTTCCGTTACCTGATGCAAAAGGAAGAGAACACATATTCAAGATTCATACCAAAAAGAAACCCCTAGACACGGACGTTAACATATCAAAACTAGTAGAGCTAACAAACGGCTTTAGTGGTGCAGAGATTGAAGCAATAGCCAACAGGGCAGCAATTACTGCGTTGAAACGATATGTTACTGCAAAGTCAGAAAATGTAAAATCTATCAAAGTAACACAAAAAGATCTAGAAGAAGCCATAGATGTAGTAAAGCCTAAAAAACAAGAAAAACCTATGACTCACACTCAGTAAAATAGTCTAAATAGTAAGAAATGTTGGTAGAATTATGAAACTATACCTTGACTTTGATCCATGCCCGCAATGTGAATCTATGATGAATGAGCTAAGTAGCCCTGAAATGCTTTTTGCAGATAATAAGACTCGTGCAGAAGAGTCTGCAAAATTTCTTAGACATCTTACCTACAATCATGATGAAGTAGTACAGGCAGTAATGAAAGATTTGCCTATACAAAAAAGAAGTCAAGAATTTGATTTCTTCAAATAACTTTTTCATTAAATAAAAAAAGTTAATTCGATAACATTACTTTGATATGTTGTTGAAAAAATTACTCTTTCTCTCATTTCTTATTTTTGCATCAGGTTTTGGTTTGGCATATGGTCAAGATCCTACACCACCTGGAATGCCAGAACCTGAGCCAGAACCTGAGCCAATATACCCTAAAGAAAAAGAGCCCGTACCTGATCCCTTTCCCGAAGAATCAGACTCTGAAACCATACAACGATTATCAGAAGAAAACAAAAAACTAAAAGAACAAAACTCTAACTTACAAAACCAAGTAACTTCTCTTAAAAAACAAACAAACCAGCTACAGTCTCAGATAGAGGAGCTAAACGTAACAATTGATAATTTAAGACAAATAACTATGGAACAAATCAAAGTTATAATGGATTTAGTTACAAAACTAAAGCAAGTATTTTTTGAAAATATTTTTGATGAAAAAATAGGATTATTGAGGCTCTGATCTTACATGAAAGTTAAGGCAACAACTACACTCTTGCCTTATACATTCATAATCTGGCCCATGACTACAAACTCCACATTGACAATGAATTGAATTATTCATCTAGTCCACCTGCAGTAATCTTTAATGTCTTTTTGATAAGAACTGCTCTGTTCCTTACTGTAACATCGCTTACTCCTGATACCTCTGCAAATTTTTTCTGGCTAATTTTTTCACCATTTAGTATACATGCAATGTAAAGCGATGCGGCTGCCTGGGCAACGGGATTTTTACCTGCAGTAATCTGCTTTTTCTCACATTTCTTTAGTATGTCGATTGCATCTCGCTTTGTCTTTTCTTTTAGATTTAGAGTGTTTGAGATTTTTACAATAAATGACGATGTATCGTACTGATTTAGATTCAAATCAAGCTTTTTGATCAAAGTTCGTAAATCCCTTGATAGGATTCGTCTTTCTACGTTTGCAGACTCTGCAATATTGTCTAATGTTCTAGGTATGCTATTTTCTCTGCAGGAAGCGTATAATGCTGCAGCTACCAAAGAGGACATTGTTCTTCCTCGAGTTAGCTTTTTTGATACTGCTTTTCTGTAGATATAGGCTGCATTTTCAATCACATTATCAGGAATTCCTAATTTTGTCTTCATTCCATGCAACAAGGTAAATGCCTTACTTAGAGAAGCAGTTTGCCTTGACTTGCTTCGCTGATCCCATATTCGTAATCTGTTAAACTCTGATTTTGTTTTACTTGAAATCTTGTTTCCTGATGAATCTTTATCAGCTCCAATTACAGTTGATAGTCCCTTATCATGCATAGTTAATGATGTAGCAGGACCTGTTCTAGTTTGAGTCATGTATTCTTCTTGTGTGTAACCGTGACTTTCATGTGAAGTGTCTGCCATTTTTTGCACTAAGACAAGACCGCAATTCCCGCAGAACATTTCTCCTCGTTCAGAATCAGTTACAACGGGGTAGGTTTTGCAAGCATCTAAATGACACTTGACATCATAATCACTAGGATAATACTGTACCACTGTTACTAACTATAAGCTGTAATAAGATAAAAGGAAATTGAATCAGGCAAATTAAGAATACAATTTGTTGAATTGATACAAAAAATACCACAAGTTTTCTAACCTTGCAGTTCTACAAAAGTACTAGAACATACATTTTATTAAATGTTCAATCGCTACTAGTCTTTTTCAATTGAGTCTCTTGAATGCCCTTTGTTTACAATCATTTGAATGACTGCATCGGTTGAATAATCTATGCCATGCTCTGTTTCAAAATGCTCTCGTAACTGTTCAATCAGCTTTAGGCTTTTTCGTCCATCAAGAACAAAGTCGCATTCAAATCCGTAATCACTACACTGAAGTTTTATGGTCATATGTCCAAGATTTAGATTAAACCTATAAAAACTCTAAGAAATTTTTCTACCACTATCAATATGCCAAGAAGAAATATCAACTATAACAATCTAGTATAATCTATTATGAAACCTAATAATCGTAGAATCAATACTAAACCTAAAGTTAGACGCCCAAAACCCAAAAAGATCTCTACAAAACCACGAAAACCTAAAAGACCAAATCCCAAGAAATTTCGGGCAGTAAATATAGGTAAAGGAGTCAAGAGACCCAAAGCAAAATCTATGAGGGGAATTGCAATTACATCTAAAATCAAAGATGACATCTTAGATGAAAGAACATCTCAGAAACAAGATATTGCCAAACTAAGTAAAAAACTCTCAAAACTGAAATCACTTAGGATTTCATTGCCTGGATTGCAAGAACTGAGTGATTCATCAATAAAGAAAATTCAACAAGAACGACTAGAGTTGAGTCGTGAAATAAAAGAACTATCCAACAATATTAGTGAGTCAACTAGAAGACTAGCTCAGCTTGAAACAAAATACAAGAAACAAAAATCCTAAAATAACTATCCCTTAAAGTTGAATCTGTTTTTTGAAGTTTTACCATGTTTGATCATTCTCCATCTGAAATAAATAAAAAATGACACTGCAGAAATTATCCCAATAATTAACAAATACTGATCTGTATGATCATAGAAAAGACACTCTTGTATTTGTGAATGTTTATCATAAAGTTCTAAGAGTAATGGATCATTGAAACTATTCATATTATTTTCATTTAGAAAATCTATTCTGTTTTGAATTTGCTCTTGCAGTCTGTCTAAGTTTTTTGCATCGTTTGAACTACAATCATAAGATTGTAGAAAAAACTTTTGTAAACTCATTTAGTTTGACAAAAATTTAGTTGTATGTCAAATACAAAATCTTGTTAAATTCTGCTTTGGCTTCTGTAATCATTTTTCTTAATTCAGTTATTTTGAATACGTGTTGATCAAGTTGCTCAGTAAAGTTGTCTGGTCTGGTTGGATTGTGAATTAGTGTTTTTAGAGCTTCTTTTTCTTTAGTTAATTCTTGTTGTAGACTAACAATGTTTACTTCTAAACTGGCTGCTTTATTGGATGATTCTGAAACTCCAGCTGGTTCTGCAACAATTGACATTTTGTCGACTGCTTCAATTTTTACTGATGTCATTTGACAAGTATTTGCAGATATTTTATCACCCAATTTTACTTTGAGAGATTGTTTGTCTGAGGTTACAGTAACTACTGGAAGTCTAACGGTTGATTCGCCTGCACATGCCTCAAATATTGCATCATATACACCAGAAGTTTTTGAATCTAAAACTGACATTATTTTAGCTGAATTTCCTTCAATCACAGATCCAGTAAATGTCATTTTCTCAATCTTTTGTTTTGAAGTTGGTGATGCGTGCACTGCAAATAATATTCGGTATAATTCCTCACGTTTGTCATTGATTTGTTTTCGTAGTTCAGCTACTTTTTGTCCTTGTTGTTGTGTTTCTGGTTGGTCAAACAGCTTTAATGATTGTCTTGTAAGACTAAGCTCTTCTTTTAGTGAATCAAGATCTTTTTGAAGCATTGCTATTTTTTCTGAAATATCACCTTTATTTTGTAAAGTAATTTTTATGGATTTTTGATCAGAAGCTTTGATGTTTGTGGCACTCAATACACAAGAACCAGGTTGTACCATTTCTACTAATTCATAACGTTTGGTTTCACTATCTGATTTTATCAGTACGTCTGGTGCATAAATTGGAGCAGTAGC
>JAWVZS010000055.1:0-6883 GCA_033722055.1 Nitrosopumilaceae archaeon | reverse complement strand
TTTTTAAAGAATCAAATCAAAAAGTCAGGCGAACCATTACCAGATAAAATGATCTTTACTTTATCGACAAGTGAAAATGTTGAATTTCCAGTTACTTCATTTACAAAAAGTGAAGACTTTCAAGTTGATCTTTCGTGGGATCCAATAAATATTCAACCTGAAACAAATACAAAATTTGTATTTACAATACGTGACGGTAAAACAGGAGAGCCTATGAGAAACTCTGATTATACTTTTATTATAATACAAAATGGCAAAACAATCTACAAAACTAGTGGTACAGCACAAGTAGGTGGCGATTTTGAAGAGTATACTTTTTCTGAAGAACAAACAGGACCTACAATAATTAAATTTGAAAATATAAGAAACACTGGACAAGAAACTGAATTTGGGATAGTAGTAGCACCTGAATTTGGTTCGATAGTTTTTTTGATACTATCTATATCAATAATTAGTGTAATATTTGCTACAAGAAAATACTTGCCTATCTATAATTAGAGTGCTACTAGTTTTACAGTATCCATGTTCTTGTTTGTATGAAAGTCTTTAGTCATGGTAGTAATTTTTTCTGCATCTCCATCAATTACAAATAATTCCATACACTTTTCCTTCTCAATTTTACTGTGCAGATGAGTAATTATCAAATCCTCAAATCTATGTGCAATTCCTGAAACAATATGGTCAAACTCATCATTATGAACAACAAGTAAAATTGCATGAATATTTCCCTCTAAACTGGATTTTTGTTTTTCTTCAGACACAAATGATCTTATGCCTGCCCTGATTGCTTCAGATCTTCCAGAAAAACCCATTGATTTTTGTAATTTGTCAAGCTCTGACAAAATCTCATCATTGAGTGATATTGAAACTATAGGCATTAGCCTTAATGTTATTAATTATCTTATAAGTTTAGCAATTAAAGTTATTAACTTTTTTTAGATTTATTAATAATTTGCTTTTCTGGAAAGCATGAATACGCAAGTAAAATTAGCAATAATTGCTATTGTAATTATTATTCCTTTAAGCTCATATGCAGTTTGGGCTACTGATTCATCCAGATTAATCAAATCAAATTCCAATATTCAACTACAAGTAATTACTTCCTTTTACCCAATTTACGAATTTTCAAAACAAGTAGCTCAAGATAAGGCTGAAATTATTTTATTGGTTCCGCCTGGAGTTGAACCGCATGACTGGGAACCAACAATACAAGATGTACAGTTAATGGAAAATTCTGATCTAATTGTTATTAATGGAATTGGATTTGAAGACTGGGTTCATGATTTAGAAGAATTGAACTTTAAAGGAAATATTGTTGATACTAGTAAGGGAATTATTCCAAAACATAACGAATCATTTGAAGAATCTGATCATGAACATAATCATGATGAAGGAGATCCTCATATATGGTTAAATCCTCCAATGGTGCAAATTCAAGTTCAAAACATTGCCGACGCATTTTCTGAATATGATCCAACCAATCAAGAATACTATCAAAAAAATGCACGAAATTATATAGATAAACTAGAGTTATTAGATTCTAAAATAAAACATGAATTATCTGGTTGCAAGAGAGATTTTATCGCATTTCATGATGCGTTTTCTTATTTTGCTGAGGAATATGGTCTTACTCAACATACTATATCATCTTCTAATCCAAATTCTGAAGTTACAGCAAAAAATATTGAAAATGTAATAACTACTGCAAAACAAATTGATAATAAAATAATTTTTACTGAAGAACTTGTTGATCCTAGAACGGCACAAATTATTGCAAACGAAATAGGAGGAAAGACTTTGATCCTATCTCCTATTGAAATACAAACTAATGAAGATTATATCAATAGAATGAATTCAAATCTTGAAAACCTAAAGGAGGCTTTGTGTTGAAAATAGCAGAAATTGATCATTTAACCATACAATATCCTGATGTGAAAGCCGTTGATGATGTTAGCTTTTCAGTCAATCAAGGGGATTTTTTGGGAATAATTGGTCCAAATGGTGCAGGAAAATCGACGTTATTTGCTGCGATGTTAAGTTTGAATACTGACTACGAGGGAACAATCAAATTTTTTGGAAAAGATATACGAAAATCTAGAGAATATCTGCACGAGATAGGTTATGTTCCCCAAAAACCAATTTTTGATAAAAATTTTCCAGCAACAGTAAATGATGTTGTTAGAATGGGATTACGAAAAGAATCTAATGAAGATAAGATAGATGAAATACTCAAAAACCTATGGATTCATGAATTAGGCAATAAACGAATAGGTAATTTATCCGGTGGACAACAGCAAAGAGTTTTCATTGCAAAAGCACTTGTTAATAATCCTAAAATTCTAATTTTAGATGAGCCAGTAACCGGTATTGATCAGCAAAGCATTGAACTATTCTATAGTATATTGCGACAACTAAACTCAGAACAACATATTACAATTATCTGGTCATCGCATGATCTGGATGCAGTAAATAGACTTGCAAACAAAGTTGCATGCATTAATAGAACTTTATTTTTCCATGGTGAGTCTGATGAATTTTTTGAAAATGATGAACTAGTAAAACAATATTCGGAGGCATCGATGCAAGAACACATGCATCATCACTAAACATGACTTTTGAAATTCTTTCTTTTAGCTTTATGCAAAGAGCATTGATTTCTGGTATAGCTATTGCTGTTTTGTGTTCAGTTGTTGGGTTATTTCTAGTTCTTCGTAGATATTCACTTTTTGGTGATGCTGTAGCTCATTCTTCATTTGGTGGTATTGCATTGGGATTGATGGCAGGAATTTATCCTCTGTGGACTGCTTATGGTGTATCTTTAATCAGCGCACTAATAATTACAAAAATCAAAAGTAAATTCAATATTTCAGGTGATGCTTCTGTAGCAGTCCTTCTTTCATCTGGAATTGCAGTTGGTCTAGTAATTATTGGAATTTCTGGTGGATTCACCTTTGATATTTTCAGTTTTCTTTTTGGAAGTATTCTTCTTGTTAGTGTAAATGATACAATTATGATTTTGGCATTAACAGGAATTATTTTGATTGTCATTCTACTTTTGTATCGCCAACTACTGTATTCGACATTCAATGAAGAACAAGCCAAAGTAAGCGGGATACCCGTTGAAAAAATCAACTATCTTATCGTCTTTATGGCTGGGATTACCGTTGTAACATCAATTCAATTGGTTGGTGTGTTGTTAATTTCAGCATTATTTGTTATTCCAAACGTTACAGCAATAATGTATGGAAAAGGATTCAAACAAACAGCAATACTGTCAATTGCCTTTTCAGTATTTTCAGTAGTTGTTGGCATTTTATTGTCTTATCTCTTTGATATTACCCCTGCTGGAACAATTGTATTGTTGTCTATTGCATTGTTTGGTATTTCTATTGGTTTAAAATCTAGAAAATTACTCAGAAACTAACGCATTTAGTCGTCGTTTATCTTTTACATTTTTTACAAAAAATAATGACGTTGCTATGATTCCCAGTGCCATTAATGGTGATGCAATTTCTGTATACTTCAAATCTAGTTCTTTGTCTGTCTGTATGCTAAATTGAGAAGAAGGTAATTCTGTGATTTTTATTATTCCAAGCTTGTTTCCACGTTGTTCGACAAACCATACATTGTCATCACTATCTGTTGTAGTGAATTGAACGAATGATGTTTCAGTAGGAATTGGAACTTCAATTAGATTATTATTGTGAGGATCATATGCTGCAAACGAGTCTACGGTATGCTGAGCAATCCAAATATTCTCGTATCTGTCAAATGACATTCCATAAGGTAGAGCTTCTTGATCTATTACTGGAATTTGTTCAAATGTTTCCAATATTATATTGAATTTACTTATTGCAACCCCTGTATGTTCAGCAATCCAAAGATTTCCACTATTATCAAATAGTAAGAATTCAGGTGCCTCCAACGGAGTTTCTGGCTCAAATTCCTTTATTTCGTTATTTTCTGGATTAATGTATCCTATTCTTCCTTTGCCACTTTCTGTAAACCAAATCTTTCCTTCATTATCTAATGCTAGCGCAAAGGGAAGTGATTCTCTATCAGGTAGTCTAAACTCTTCAAAAGATTCTGATTTCTGGTTATATTTCAAAAGTACATCTTTGTTTGTTATTGCAATCCATATGTTGTCATCAAAATCTGCTTGGATAAATGTGGCAACTGTATCAGCTACAAGTGGCTGAATTTTTGGTAGGGAAATTGTTTTGAATTCTTTTATCTCAGGATCAAAGAATCCAATTTGTCTTGTTGGAGTATCTGTAAACCATATCTTTCCTTTGCTGTCTATGGTAAGAAACATCGATATTGTTCCACCATGAGTAAATGAGTCAAACTCTTTTTTTGCTAAATCAAATCTCCAAAGTTTTGGAGCTGAAGGATCACTAATCCATATTGACTCATGACCATCATATAATGGATAAAGTGGTTTTGAATCTACAGGGAATTCATATTCTATAATTTCCACTTTAAGATCTTCAAGGTGAGGTTTTACTAGCAAATCTAATCTGATTGATTCATTTGCATTTTCAGTTCTTTGAGCTTCAATTTCTACAAGCCAATTTCCAGAGAATCCAAAAGTTAATTCTCCTCTAAATTCATCAGGTTTGTCTTCTAAATTGATTCTCTCAAGAGGTACTTCTATTGGTGTTATGTTTCGTGAAGGATTTGAAACCTTTACTTTAATCTGTTCCAAATCATTTATTGCATTATCTTGTAAATCACTTGGCTTGATAATAATTTCATTTGAACCGCTTGTGAAAGGTGTAATTTCTACATCAAACTGCATGTCTTGAGTAAATTCAATAGTTGTAAACCCATATTGAACTTCATCTGCTTCTGCTTTTTGAATCTCACCTGCAGGAAGAGAACCATTTGCTAATAAGGCTACGACACCTAACAACAAAATTCCTAATGCAGCATCAAGTTTTAGAGATCTTTTTAATTTTTTATGTACTGATATGTTACCATTTTTCAATTTTAATTCTGCAGGACGTTGTATTCTAAATTGAAAGTATCCACCCAATCCTACCATGATAGCCGCAATTGCAATTTTTGCAAAAATTAACTTCCCATATGTTGATTCTGTGATTAAACTAACGTTGTTTTCTAATAACCATAATAATGTAGGACCAGTAATTACTACAATTCCAACTGCTATAACAAATGCTATGGAAAATCTTGGAATCATTACCAGTGAGATTTTTTCTTTTACCTCATCTTCTAGATTGCCTAGTACTGGTAATAAAACAAAAACAAAATAAATTATTCCTCCAATCCATACTGCAGCTACTAGATTATGAACATAATCTAAAATCACTGCTTCTATTTGTTCACTAGCTGCACCATGGCCCATCATTGTAGTTGTACCAATCAAAATAAGTGATACAACTAGCATTGGAATTTGGTTTACCACTTTGATTTCTTTTGCTCTTTCAATCCAGAACCATATTCCTAATAGAATAATTGTAATTATCATTCTGATTAGCCAGGTCATTCCAAATGTGGTCTGAATCGCTTCTAATGCAGATGTTTCTAGCCTAAATGATTGTACAGCTAGCATTACAATGTTTGAAATGAAAACAAGTACTAGCCCTATTCCAGTTATTGATAAAAATTTTGCATTATGATCTACTTGAATTTTTGGAAGACTTCCTGACAAAATTTTCTTATTTTGTGTGCCCCAGATCAATAGCGCTGCTATTATCGAGCCTAAGACAATTGTTTGTCCCACTAAGCCAGGAAATCTTGCTGCAGCTTCAGGAAGAAATAATGATTCAGATTTACTTTCTTTTTCTAATTGTCCAGGATCAAGCTCTATATCGCCTACTGCAAAAATAAAGGCATCATTTACTAAATGTCCATCTACTTTTGACAATACTTTACTTGTAACAGTGTATACTCCTTCTTCTAAAGGAGGCGTTGTAACTATTAATGCTGATTCTTTATTGTAATATTTTGTATCTCTATTGTCTATTTGATTACCATTACTATCTAATACTCTTAATTCACTAAAATCAATCTCTACTGGTTCTGAATAAATTACATAAACTTCTGTTATACCTACAGCAGCATTAGATGAACTACTAGGGTGTGTTTCTTCAGTGAAAGGATGTCCATAAACAACTGGAACTCCTATTGAAAATACTATTAACAAAATTATTAGAATAGATTTCATTTAATGTATCTCTTGTCAGGGACATTTTAAACAGTTTACATTATTTTCGGTGTTTGTACCAGTTCAAGTAAAGATAATAACATGTTTTGCCCCACGAACATTGTGAAGAATATCATTTTTGGTTTAATTGCAGTTTTATTTTCTATAGGACTTATTTTACCAGCATCAGCTCATACTACTGTAGAAGTTGAACACTTTCAAATTGAGGTAGGTTGGGGTGTTGAACCACCAGTTGTTGGATTTCGAAATAGCTTTGTTTTTGATATTAGTGAACCAGGAGAAACCGAAGGCGTTTCCGTAGGAGTAAAAAATGCATTCAACAATTTAGAGGCTACTGCTAAATTTGGCGGAGTAACAAAAGTATTGGATATTTCTTCTGATCCACGACCGGGTCACTATTTTTCTAATGTGATTCCTACAAAAACTGGAACTTATTCAATTGTTCTTAAAGGCGAAATTAATGGAGTAATTGTAGATGTGGAAATTCCTGTAGAAGACGTTGAACCAACTTCCATTCTTGATTTTCCACCAACTAGTGGCTCTTCATCAAGTCAAGATGTTGCTGCATTAAAATCTGCAGTTTCATCACTACAACAAGATGTATCATCCATAAAATCTGGCTCTGGGACTTCAATAGAGTCAGAAGGTGGTAAATCATACGACTTTGCTGTTCTTGGTTTATCAATTGCATCA
>JAWVZS010000054.1:0-6911 GCA_033722055.1 Nitrosopumilaceae archaeon | reverse complement strand
ACTAACTTCAGAAATAAGAAAGTCGGCCCATTCTGGCATATACTCAATCAGTGAAAAACCTAGTAAATAAGCGTGGCAATAAAAAGAAATTCTTACAAATTATGAAATTTTGATTAAGTTGTATTAAAAATAAGGTTATAATTAGTTTGTAGAATCATTAGTTTTATGGATATATCAATAGAACCATGGAAAAAATTAGTTATTCATGAAGTAATCGAATATCAATTTGATGATTGGGTAAAACAAATTGCATTTAGTACACGAACCTCAGGAGGAGGAATCCCTACAATGCAGTGGGCAAATGGAATAGTATTTTCACCATCTAATTTTCCTAATACAAACATCATCATGGAGGAACAACTTAAAGGAATATTACATTGGTCATCTATTTCATTTGCAATTAAAGAAAAATTTGAACATCAAATAGTAAGAGAAAACGCGACAATCAATTTAGTGGATGTGAGTGTAAATGATATATTCAGAGAACTTGCAGAAAAATTAAAGTCACAGTCAAAGTACATCTCAAAATTATAATTAGAATTGGAATTAGAAGAGAAAATTGATGATTGTGAATTTAATTTAAGGCAGTTACAACATTTTGAGCCAGATCCACATTATACTAAATATTTTTTTAATGAATTTTTAAAATCAGTAGATAAGTTTTATCAAAATATTTTTCAAGAAGCCAATAGAGATTTTGGATTATTCGTAAAGGGAGATTGTAATAGAGAGAAATTCATTAAAAAAGCAAAAGAGAAAAACGATTCTAAAGCGTTAAAATTTGTCACATGGTTTGATAAAAAATTTGATGATATTCATGTCAATATTTTTCCAAATTTTATAAAAAAAATATTGAAAGATAATACAAAAAACAATTCTTTTGATATTAAAATAATGTTAAGAGCAAAAGGGAGATACAAAGATGACACATATCAAGAAATTAAAGTTCCTCTAAGCAATGGAAAGATACGATCAAAAGAGGAATTAAAAATAGAGATTCGTAGACAGTTGCCAGTTTTCTTAGAAATAATAAATCATAAACGGGAAAGTAATAATGAGCCTAAATTAGAGGAAAATGACGTTGTTGCTTCAGTGTTTGCAGATATGCATGAATACCAAAATATGGAGATTGCATATGCATGTGAAGTATACTTGCCGGTGATGAAAGAGTTTTTGAAGGAAGGCAGAGAACAAATTAAGAAATTAACACAATTCGCATAATTATTTTACCAATTGATCAGGATTAATTTAAGCCAAAAAATGGATGTGTATCTTTTACTCGTATTATTGGAAAATATGAAAAACCATGTTTGAAGGAATCTGAAAATACAGGATTGAGTTTGTTATTTCCCTGGTATTGAAGAAATGGTCCAGTGGGTTTTGAATCTAATTGTACGTAATTAAACTGATAATAAGTATCATCAAAATCCAATGATGTGATATAACCTAAAGCCCAATATTCGTCATTAGGTACAGCGTATAACGTAAGTTTTCGTTCATCAGGATACTCTGGATCATAGGTTAATCTAGCAAGACTACCTAAATCACTAATCTTGATTGGGTGTAAGGTGTCAGGAATATTTTCTTTTTCAGTTTTTAATGGAGAAAATATAGATTCAAAATTAATAATTGGCGAATAAATCGAAATATTTTTTGTTGATTCAACTATAGAGCTAGATTCTTTTCCTAGAGTAGTGTTATAGGAAACGTAAGATCCTTGTTTTTCCATATTTACATAAAATATAACCATAGTATTTGCAAGTGTTAACGTACTTGCCGCAACTCGATTTCCTTCATGCTCTAAAGAATATGTTCGGAGTGGGTAATCTCTTAATGCACAAACATATCTTGCTAGATCATTAAATTCTTCTAATTCAATAAAGCATTGACATTGCATAACTCTCATTTTCTTGATGAAATCAAGGTGTTTTTAGAGTTTCTTGGACAGATTAGTTAATTTTTGTACCTAATTCAAGAAAATATAGAATTATTTTATGTAAAAAAATCTACTTAGATTTTGGCCACATATTGTTCCAGGTTTCTGCAAATTTTTTCATTAATTCTTCATATGCTTTCATTTGGGACATTGCAGCTTCATTGAAAGTTTTTTGCCAGTTTTCGCCATAATTTTTGAAAGCATTTTCATTAGCTTCATTCATAATTTTCTGCCAGTTTTGGCTGAAATCTTGAAATGATTTAATGCCTGCTTCATTCATTGATTCTTGCCACTTTTCACCAAATGTCTTTAGTGTGTTGGTATTAGATCCTTCTAATGCCTTTTCCCAAACATCATTGAATTTAGTTTGCATTTCTTTATTTGCTTCCTGGAGTTTTTCAAATAATTTACGCCAATTTTCAAGAGATTTGGTATATTCTTGCCAAAGAGAATCCCATTCATTTGATTCTTGTTCAGACATTATACATTAGATATGTTTGGTAGTTCTTAAATTGATCCTTTATTCTATGATAGAGATTATTTGTTTTTTCTATTTAGAAGTCTTTGTTGCATTCTTTGTTTACCTTCCTCAAATTTTTTTCTATCATCATCAGTTTTTAGCAATAATTTTGGTACTGGCGTAGGACGTCCATCTTTTCCTAATGCAACAAAGGTCACAAATGCATTAGCAGCAACAGTTTCATTTCCTGATGCTATATCTTCTGCTTCAACTTTTACCTCTATTTCCATTGAAGATTTGTGTACATAATTCATTCTAGCATCAAATTTCAAAACATTACCAACATAAACTGGTTTTAAAAAATTTACACTATCCATAGATACAGTTACTGCGTTTGATTGTGAATGTCTTTGAGCAACAATACCTGCAACCATATCAATATGTTTCAACAACTCACCACCAAAAACATTACCCGCAGGATTAGCATCAGACGGAAACATCCTTACAATTACTTGGGCTTTGGTTTCGTCAGGACTTTTTTCTCTTTTGTAAGACATTAAATTCTCTTTAGCAGTTCTTGTTTTTTAGCTTCAAAATCTTTCTTTGAAATTATTCCTTTCTTTTGTAATTCAGCTAACTTTTCAATCAAATCCAAATTTCGTGTGGGAGTGATTATTTTTTTTGATTTAATTTTTTCAGAGAGCTTAGAGCTATATTGTAAAGCGAGGTCAGCTTGTGTTCGAAGTTTTTTTAATGCTTCTCGCTTATTTTTTGTTTTAAATCTCCGCTGGTGTTCCCGTATAACTAATACTGGAAATGGAGTCCATTCCAAATCTTCGTAAAATTTCAATAGTTGTTCATTAGGAATATTCTTGAGATAATTCTCAAAAAAATCTTCAGATCTGTTACTCACAGAAGTATTTTGTACTCATCACATTTAATTTAATCAGTCAAATTAATGATTGAAGTTATTAGGATAATCACTAAAAATAATCTCGGAGGTTTATTTTATCTAATTTAGGGATTTTAGCAAGTTCAAAACCTTCTTGACGCTTTGATAGTGGTTTGGTGGCATCAATTCCCAATTTTGCAGTTTGTAATTTCTTTTGATCACTTGAAGGATCTAAGCTCGAGCCTCTTACCTTTCGTAAAATCACAAGATCTTTGTCTGCTTGAAACCTAGTAGCCATTGCGTATTCTACCTCTTCAGCACTATTAGGATCAATATCATCATCAACTATGGTAACTTGTTTTAATGATCTATGTGATTCAAACGTTTTTTGTATAATTTTTTTTGGCTCTGAATCTTTTTTCTTTTTAATTTGAACTACGGCATGTAACCAATTACACCCACCATTGGTCATTGATACATGTCTTGTTTGTGAAAAAGATTTTTTCAGTACACCATTAAGTTTTGATTCAATTGGCATTCCCATAAGTAACCTATGTTCTCCAAATCCAGAAAGTATATCATGAAAGATTGGATTATTTCGATAATAAAGTGAATCTAACTCAAAAACTGGTTGTTTTCTGTGATGATCATATGTTCGTAGCATTTCTACCATCCATTCCTCATGAACTTTATCTTGTAGAATTCGTCCTTCCATAACAATTTCAGAGCCCGAAGGCACCAAAAGATTTGAGCTAGGTAATTTTGATAATGTCAATTTACCACCAAGTAATGAATTTGCTATATTGATTTCATCTTTTCCCCATTCTTCTTGATATGCACCTGCGATTGAAACAGCTGGATGAACACCTATTGTTATTGCAACTTTAAGATCATCACCATGTTCTTTTGCATTAGTGAAACATCTATCAAGATGTCTACCTTCTACCATTCTAATAGAAAAATGGGTGTCATCAATTGGCATCATTCTATGAAATGATGAATTTTGTTTTTTTGTATCAGGATTAGTAGCATATGCAATTGATGATGTGATAAAGGGACCAGATTCTTTAGCAAAATGAGTTACAATTGGTAAGATATTGATATTTTTTGATTTGTTTTCCATAAACTTTCCTCGAGAAATTATTTTTGGTTTTTTTGCTCTACGAATAGCAGAAATTATTTTTTGGTGAATGTTAGTTTCAGATGAATTTATAGCTTGAGCAAATCGTTTTCTAGTTCCAACTAAATTTGAGACCAGATTAAATGGACTTTCCTTTATATTTTCAAAAAGTACTGCGTAAGAACCATCTACTTTTGCTGTAATTCCTGCTATTTCATATTTTGTAGAAACTGTTCTAGTAATTGTTTTTAATTCATTTTCTTTTTTTAAGAGTGCAATATAATTTCGTAAATCAGTCAATCAACCATCTCCATAATTTCAGACATTATAGATTTTGCAGTATCTGGACTCATTTCTTTTTGAATAAAACAACTAACTAATGCAATTCCTCTCATTTTAGTACTAATTCTCTCTGCAGTTAATTGAAGAAATAGAGATTCATTTCTGGCTGGTATAATTGTAGTAGTTATTGGTTTTGGGCCGTTTGCCATTGAAACTACCATTGAACCAAGTTTCTCATTTCCTTCAGTTACAGATACAAAATAGCCATTATCAAACTTTAGAATCTGTAAAGAAAATGAACGCCCCTCCACATCAATGGTTTTCTGTGAAAACCTGTGTGGAGAGTTCAACAAGCTTCGAACAAATTCTATGCTTTTATTGCTATTGATTCAGCCTTGGAGTCTGCTTCTACTCTAGCACGTAGTTTAGCTTTATACTTCAAGTTTCGTGGTTTAGTTCTCAGTCTATATCCACAACATGGACACCAGAGACCTTCCCATTTGATGAATATTTCGCAAATTTGGCATCGTCTTTGTCCAGAAGCATATCTTCCGGTTCCTACAGGCTTTTGTGCCTTGTATCTTACGCATATTCCTTTGCAAGTCATCTTATAATTATTGTAGAATTCATAACTATATAAGGATGGATCGAAATTTTTTACAAAACTTATGTCATATTTTTAAAATTTTTACAATATTGTGCCCGATCAAATATAGTTGTTTTAAAAAAAACGAAGAATTCTATAATAAATATGTATAGTTTTACGAAAATCGTTATTATTAGAATTTGTACATATGATATTATAATTGTTTGATTAAAAATTTCATGTTTTTTCTAATTTTAACCATTTATTATAATAAAACCCTCATATTTTCATATACAGATTTGGATTCAATTCTTCTTAACAACTTTCTCAACATTCATGTTTAACACGATTTCTGCAATATCACTTGCATATTCAGCAATTCTTCGAATATTTTCACTCATTCGTCTAATACGATAAATATGCTCATCATTTTTGAGAGACTTGGTAGAATCTCTTACTTTCTTTTCATATTTTATAATTTCAGAAGATTTTTCAATTGTTTTTTCAGCTTGGTGATAATCTTCTTTGAATAATGACAGACAAGCATCATCTAATACAGATAATGCAAAATCGTTCATGTCTTGAAGTTTGGATAAAATTTCTTTTTTTATACCTTTTTTAAATTCCAAGAGATCTTTTGCAATAAGTACCGCATGATCTCCTGTTCTCTCAATATTTTTTACAACTAGTCTATAACCAAGACATTCTCGGGCATTGTCAAATCCCATTTCTTTAAGCATATGCTCATTTTGAATTGCAATTTTTAATTGTCTAATAATGTAAAAACCAAATCTATCTACTTCATCATCTGTATTGATTACTTCTTCGGCAAGATCTAAATTTTCTTCTCTTACTGCAAGGAGTGCATCGCTTGACATAGTCTTTGCCAAATGGATCATTCTCTTAAATGCTCCATCAACTGAAAGTTCCAAGAGATTTACTAATACTTGGATGGTAATACCATTAATAGAATCAGAGATTATTTCAGAGCCCATTAACATTCGTTTAACAGCTTCTTTTACCGCTGTACGTTGATTGGGCTTTAATCGTCCAGATTTTGGTTTAACATTAATTGTTTTGAATCCTAGAAAATATAGGGAAATTAGCTTTCTTACAATGCCGGAAGACTCTTCGTCAAGTTCTATCTCTATTGTAACTGAATCTACTTGTTGAGATCTTGTTTGAAATTGTGGAGGGAAAATTTCAAGGGTAGAAGAACTTTTTCGAATCATTCTAATTTGATCACCTTGTTTTAAGCCAAGATCCATAATCCACTGTTTGGGTAAAGATACTATATAGGAGGATTTTCCAGTAAATTGAATTTTTCTAGTCTCTTCTCTTTCTTCCATAAATATAGAAATAATTTCGTCTATATAGATTAATGCAAAACGTATATTCTTGCAATGAACTAATATTTAGAAAATATACATGCAGAACATGAACCAAATTCAAAAACTAAAACATACACTTGATGTACTTTTTGGCATTGGTGTATCAAGATACCTCCCAAAACAAATTGACATGACATTTTCAAAAAAAACTGGAAGATTACGTAGTGTTTATCATGATAAAAAACTACTTTGTACATTACGAATTGATGGTGGTTTAGCAATAACGCCATATTTTGCTCAGCTT
>JAWVZS010000053.1:0-7036 GCA_033722055.1 Nitrosopumilaceae archaeon | reverse complement strand
CCATATTTTCAAGTATTTTCACCTTGTTCTAGGAAGTTCAATAAGTTTTTCTTGGTGGGTATACTAGCACAATGGTAATGGGGGGAGTAAAAGTTGTTGTATATGGACTAAGTACAGAAGGATATGCTATAGCATCTCAAATGTCTTTAAAAGGCGCAGATGTTTCCATAATTGATGAATCTACCCCTTCTGCAATATCTCTAAAACCTGAAATTGCAAAGACATATCCAAATGTAGCTACTCTAAAAGAAGACGAACCATTACTTGCAATGGAACCAATAGATGTTGCTATATCAAAGACAAATTATCTTTTCTTTACTCCGAGAATTAGAAAAACTGGCCAAGATCTTAAAACAGAAATTCACTCAAAATTCAAAGACGCAACATCTTCTTTGAAAAAAAATAGTGCGGTTGTGTATAATTTGCCCACTGGTTTTGGGGGAAACAATGAAAACATTTCACTTTTAGAACACATCACCGGCTTTGAAGTAGGAAAGCAGATATCATATTTTTATTATCCTCTTGAGGATATCTCCCGTCAACCCAGAGTCGTAGGATCCTTTAACAAAAAAGAAGATTCAAAACTTGCTGATCTTCTCACCACAGGAAAAAAAGAGAAAAAATTTGTTGCTATTTCCTCATCAGAACATTTTCATGCAATTGATATATTATCTAGATTTTCAAGCCTTGGTAGCATTCTTGAAGTATGCAAGTATGCTCAAGATGAAATTACAAAACAAGACCTGTCTTCAGATGATTTGCAAGACATGTATCTTGATAATATGGTAAGTGGATTATTTGATCTAAAGTCACTTGGTTCTTCATTTGAGGGCGCAAACTCGCTTATGTATTTGATTAATGGCAGTGTGAAGGGAATTGATGGCTATATCAAAAGATTGATAGATGAAATTCGTACCACACTAAAGAAAAATGATCTTAAGGCAAGCAGAACAAAGATTGCAATTTCATGGAGTCTTGATCAGCATCAAATGCGTGGTGATAAAATCGAAATGCTACAGAACCTAACTGCTAAACTCCGTGATTATATTGGAGATGTAGAAGCTTATGAGGATCCTACTTTGGATTTATTCCACACTGACAAAACCACAATAGTTGTTGCATGTTCAAGATCAGACTATGAAAATATATCAAAAAACAAAAAAGATTCTGAAATTATTCTAGTAAAAGCAAATCCATTATGTGAAACTTCTAGATAGTATAAATTAGCTAAAAAATTAATTATACTGAAAATGCCCGATGAAAAGTCTGAAACAACCGTTTCTAGCGAAGAATCAGATGAAGTTCCTGTTACTATTGAAGAAAATTCTAACGATTCTGAATCAGTTCAAGAATCTGAAGACAAAGAGAAAATCATTGAACAATTACAATCTGAACTAGATACAGAAAAACAAAGAGCAGTTGATTATGAAAATAAATTAAAGTATGTCTTGGCTGATTTTCAAAATCTAGAGAAAAAAACCCATTCAGAAATTGAAAAAGGCATTCAAAACGGCGTTGACAAACTAATGCTTGATTTTTTACAGATATATGATGATTTTGTAAGGGCCAAAACTTCATATGAAAAAAGTAATGTTGATACAACAGGATTGGATTCTATTTTAAAAAACATGGACGCATTACTAAAAAAATACAATATTCAGCCAATCGATGCATTAGGAGAAATATTTGACCCGAATCTTCATGATGCTATATCAGTTAAAATTGATCCAAGTTTAGATGAAGGCACAATAACCCAGGAAATCAGGAAAGGATATATTTCTCAAAATAGAGTTATTAGACCAACATTAGTAGAAATTTCAAAAAAATCGTGATAAAGTGATGAAAAAATGGCAAAAGTAATAGGAATAGATTTAGGAACAAGCAACTCTGCAGCTGCAGTCATGATGGGAGGAAAACCTACCATCATTCCAGCAGCTGAGGGAACGTCTGTTGGAGGAAAGGCATTTCCATCCGTGGTGGCTTTTTCAAAGGATGGAGACCTTCTTGTGGGTGAACCTGCTAGACGTCAAGCAGTAACTAACCCTGAAAATACAATTGTTGCTGCAAAAAGAAAGATGGGCACAAATTATACATTCAAAATTAAAGACAAAGAGTATAAACCACAACAAATCTCTGCATTCATTTTACAAAAAATCAAAAAGGATGCAGAAGCCTTCACAGGTGATAAAGTAGAAAAAGCCGTAATTACAGTACCTGCATATTTTGATGACAATCAGCGACAGGCAACAAAAGATGCTGGAACTATTGCAGGACTTGATGTTGTCCGAATAATCAATGAGCCAACTGCTGCTTCTTTGGCATTTGGATTAGACAAGGCAAAAGAAGATCTCAAGATCCTTGTCTTTGATTTTGGTGGAGGTACTCTTGATGTAACCATAATGGAAATGGGAGGCGGCGTATTTGAAGTAATGAGTACTTCTGGTGATACTCAGCTTGGAGGAACCGACATGGATGAGGTCATTATCAATTATGTTTTAGATGAATTCAAGAAAAAGGAAGGAATTGATCTTTCTCAGGACAAAACTGCAATGACTAGAATACGAGAAGCCTCAGAAAAGGCAAAGATTGAACTATCCACTGTTATGGAAACTGAAATCAACTTACCTTTCATTGCTCAAGACTCTTCTGGTCCAAAGAATCTTGAATTGAGAATGACCAGAGCAAAACTAGAGGAACTAATCAGACCCATAGTTGAAAAATGTCGTTCATCTATTGAAAAGGCAATAGAAGATGCAAAAATAGCAAAAACAGATGTTAACAAAATTGTTCTTGTTGGTGGACCAACAAGAATTCCGTTAGTTAAAAAATTCGTAGCTGAAGTAGTTGGAAAAGAGCCTGAATCTGGAATAGACCCAATGGAGGCAGTAGCTATGGGAGCTGCAATTCAGGCCGGAATCATTGCAGGAGATGTTCAAAGTGATATTGTTTTATTAGATGTAACTCCTCTGACTTTGGGTATTGAGACTCTTGGTGGTGTACGAGAACCTCTAATTGAACGTAATACTACAATTCCTACATCAAAATCTAAGGTATTTACAACAGCTGCAGATAACCAGACTGCTGTAACCATTCACGTGGTACAGGGAGAACGTCCAATGGCAGCAGATAACGTGTCTCTTGGAAGCTTTAACCTTACTGATATTCCTCCAGCTCCTAGAGGTGTGCCTCAAATCGAGGTAAAGTTTGACATTGATGCAAACGGAATAATTAATGTCACTGCAAAAGACCTTGGAACACAAAAAGAAGCTAAAATCACTATTGAATCAAGCTCTAAGCTAAATGAAGATGAAATTGAAAAACTAAAGCAAGATGCTGAAAAATATTCTGAAGAAGACAAAAAGAAAAAAGAAAAAATTGAACTCAGAAACGAAGCTGAAAGTTATATCTATACAACTGAAAAACTAATCAATCAAGATCTTAAAGACAAAATTTCTCAGGAACAAGGAATCAAAGTTACTGATGCGATAAAGGAACTAAGAGGCGCACTTGACAAGGACGTTACAGAATTGAAATCCAAATTAGAATCGTTAAAATCACTTGTAAATGAAATTACTACAGAACTATACAAAAACGTCACGCCTCCTCCAGGATCTGAACAATCAGGACAACAACAATCACAACAACAAGAGCAAGCAGGAACACAAGAACAAGCAGAGCAGACTGCACAGCAACAATCCTCAGACAAAACCACGGATGAAAACAAATCCAGTTAATCTGTTATCCAATTTCTGTATATTTTCTGATGATAAATGAGCTCAAAACGAGATTATTATGAAGTACTTGGAGTATCAAAAGATGCACCTCAAAGCGAAATAAAGTCACAATACAGAAAACTTGCCTTAAAATTTCATCCTGACAGAAATAAATCAGAAGACGCAGCAGAACACTTCAAGGAAGTTTCAGAAGCGTATGCCGTGCTTTCAGATCCTAAAAAAAGGCAGGTATATGATCAATATGGGCATGCCGGAGTATCTGACCAATATTCACGCGATGACATATTTCAAGGAGCCGGCTCAAACTTCAATGACATATTTCAGGACTTGTTTGGTCGTTCTGGTGGTGGATTTGATAATATCTTTGAATCTATTTTTGGAGGAAGAGGAGGTGGATTTGGACGAGCGCAGCAAAGAGGCTCTGATCTTTTGTATGAGACCTCGATGAATCTTGAAGACGTACTTACTGGAAAAAAAATAGATGCTGAAATAAAAAAAGAAGTAATTTGTGATACTTGTGGTGGTAGTGGAGCATCCCCTGGCTCTGAAAAAAAATCCTGCTCGTCTTGTAATGGTCAAGGTCAAGTACGAACTACACGAAGTATGGGCGGATTTGCATCATTTGTAACAGTACAACCGTGCTCGTCTTGCAGAGGTGAAGGCACCATTATTGAAAAACCATGCAAAGAATGTAATGGACAAGGAAAAAAACGTGGCTCCAAAAAACTATCCTTTGAGATACCTGCTGGCGTTGATAATGGAGATTATACTATACCTAGAGAAGGAAATGAGGAGCCAAACGGAGTTAATGGTGATCTTATAGTTCGAGTGAGAATCAATCCACATGAGAAATTCAAAAGAGATGGAACTGACATATTTTACGATCATGAAGTATCTATGGTCGATGCTGCACTTGGAAAAGAATTTTCTGTACCAACGCTTGAAGGCAGTGAAAAAATCAAGGTAGAATCTGGAACACAACCAAATACAATAATCAAACTAAAGGGAAAGGGACTGCCACCAATGCAATCACGAGGGAGAGGAGACCAATATGTTAGAGTTGTTGTAAATATACCAAAGAAGCTAAGCAAACATCAAAAAAACCTCTTAGATGAATTTCAAAAAACTTTCGAGTGATTTCTTATTTCGTACGTAATCTTACTGTAATTTGATGACCATTTTTTATGTGGAAGAAATGATTTGCCTTTAGGAACTCGCCAAGTCTTTCTTCTGAATAAAATTTCTTATTGTAACGACCTATCACTTTTTTGCAACTAGAACAATACACTTCATTGAATTCCATAATTCATGTTTTGTTTTTCATTATAATAAAGAAACTTATTCTAGATTTTGAACAGCATGAATGCGGGAGTCGCCCAGCCCGGTCAAAGGCGTAAGGTTCAGGTCCTTATCTCCTAGGAGTTCGTGGGTTCAAATCCCACTTCCCGCACTATTTTAAACTCTGGTTGATCTTTTCTAAAAGTAAACGATTAACAGATTCACCTGATGTTTTTCCGCGTAGTTTTTTCATGGCAATTCCCATAAGGGGACCCACGGCTCTCTCCTTTTGATTTTTTATTAGTTCTTTGTTATTTTCTATAATTTCATCTAAGATATCATTTACATCTGAATCACTAAGCGTTTTAATCTGTGATTTTTCCATTGCTTCTTTGATCGTCTTTGATTTACCAGCCATTATATTTTCAAAAAGAATTTCTATTGACTCTTTTGAGATCTTTCCCTCAGATAAAAACTCGAATGCCTTGATAATTTCGTTTTGATTTAGTAGCTTTGAATCTAGACCATTTCTTTCAAGACTTGTAATTGTAGAACATAAGACAGATGCAACAAATGTTGGACTGACAGAATCCTTTTTTGTTATTTTCTCAAACAATTCAATGTAGGGCGAATCGTAAATCTGTTCTGCAAGCTGGTGATTTAGTTTGAACTTTTTTTCCAACTCTGCAATCGATTCATGCCATGGTTTTGGTATGTTTTTTTTGGCAATCTCTAACTCCCTTTCTGAAACTATAAGCGGAGGAATATCTGTTTCAGGATACATTCTAGATGAGCCTGGTCTTGGACGCAAAAATACTGTCGTTCCATCCTGAGTTGCCATTCTTGTTTCTGCTGGAACACCATCTTTTGCATCCTTTATTCTAGATATTACTGATTCAATAGCATAGTCTATTTTTGTGGATGGTGCAGCTATTGCTATAAACAAATCATTTTCATTCATCTTTAAAACATCTTTTACTTTGTTGACATCTTCATTTTCGATTCCATAATTTGGGAGCTCATCGGAATGAAATACTCCGCCAATCCCGTAAAACTTTACGAGCTGTCCTATTTCTTTTCCTAGTCTGATCTCTTGGTATGGTGAATAGCCAAGCATTCCTGAAAAGTTTTTAATTTTTATTGCCTTGATAACATCTCCGTTTTTTATTGCCTTTTGAATTATCTTTGATTTACACTCTCTCCAAGTATCCGTAATTTCATAAACATCATCTTTTGAAATATTGATTTCCATACTCTTGAGTTTTTGTGCAATTAACACCAAACCATGCTGTCTTTTTGCTTCAAATTCAATTACTTTTTCTAACTGGTCTAACTGCTGTACGCCTTTTATTTCCACTACAGCACCTCCATCTCTTACGGACACATTCACGTCTTGGCGAATAGAGCCTATTCCTCTAGTTACTTTTCTGGTACTGCGCAAAAGTCGGCCTAATGTCATGGCAATCTCTTTGATTTTTTTTGGTTCACCGTCAACTGGATCAAGTGCAATTTCAATTAAGGGAACTCCAAGACGATCTAAACTATATTGTCTAACAGAGCCTTTGTCTCCAAGTAGTTTTGCTGCATCTTCTTCAAGACATATGGATTGAACTCCTATCTTTTCATTGTTAGCCTCAAGATAACCACCTTGAGAAATCAACATTGTTCTCTGAAAACCAGTAGTGTTTGAGCCATCAATTACCGTTTTTCTCATGGGATAAATTTCGCTGAATACTCTGGAATGCAAAGCTTTTGCCACACACAAAACAATCTCTTTTGCTTCCTTGTTGATGTCATGTGGTGGCTCTTCATCTTGTTCTACTAGGCAACTGCTTTCTGGATTTGCAAAATATTCAATTGTCTTTGATTTTTTACTTTCAAAAATTACTGCTGGATCATATTGTCCAAGCTCACTTTTTACCATCCTTAGATTACGTTTGAATTTTGTAGAATACTCATCTGACTCTGTTGGTATGCATTCACAGAACAGTTTTTTCGTAGCTAACTGCTGATGAATTTCAAGT
>JAWVZS010000052.1:0-7158 GCA_033722055.1 Nitrosopumilaceae archaeon | reverse complement strand
TCTAGATGAGGCAGATTTATCATTTGCAAAAATCAGTTTAGCAAGAATATCTAACGCTACAATTACAGATTCTAATTTGAAAAATGTGGATTTATCAGGAATAGATGTGAATAATTTCATTAACAAATGTGATATTAGCTCCTCAATCAATCTAATATCCTGTGATTTGTCTGGAAGAACCTTAATTGATTTGGATTTATCAAATGCAGATCTCAGATATTCAAATCTTCAGGACACCATAATTGAAAATGTTAATCTCAACGGTGCTGATCTAACAGGAAGTAAATTAAACAACTCAATTCTAACAAATGTTGATTTATCTAATTCAATAGTAGGTGAAATAATAATTCAAAATTCAACTTTAAATGGTGTAACATTTAGAAATGTTGTTTTAGATAAAATAAACTTTCAGGATAGTGATATTTCAAACCTGGATTTAGTTGATGTAAGTATGAAGGATGCTAACTTGAGTTTTTCTAAAATTGTTAATGTAGATATGACTGGAGCTGATCTAACAGGAAGTAATTTACAATATGCAACAATAGGCAACACAGTTGCAAAATATACCAATTTTGATAAATCTAATTTGTCATCAATAATTATTACAGACTCCGATTTTTCAAAAAGTAATTTAAAATCAGCTATTATGGAAAATATTAATTTTAATAATGTTAATTTGAAAAATGTGGATTTGTCTGGTCAAGATTTATCTGAAGAAAAGATTACAAATTCGGATCTTTCGTGGACGATATTATCTAAAATCAATTTAGAAAAAACAGACTTGACTAATTCACGTTTTGTACAAGCTGATTTACAATTTTCAAATCTAGGCAGTAGTAATCTAACTCAAGCAGATATGTCTGAAGCAAATCTCGAAGGAGCAATATTGACAAAAGCAAAATTAATTCAAACAGATTTTACCGATGCCAATCTAAGTTTGGCAGATTTGAACAATGCAGTAATTCAATATGCCACTATGAATGGTGCAAACACTCTAGGATGTGAAGGGTGTCCCTAGATTATTGTAATGAGTAATGCACATCACAAAATAGAACGATATCGTCTCGGATTTTTTTAGCAGTAACTGAATAACCATCCTCAATGCCTTTACCGCAAACATAACATTCAACAGGCGAAATCGAGGTAAGTAATTCTGGTTTTCTTTGAAAGAGTAATTTTTGAGATGCAGAGTTGATCTTTTGCATGCTTAGTATAATATCGATCTAGTAAATAAAGGTACCGTACTATACCGTATAATACAAAATTAGTTTTTCTAACAACATCAATTTAAATAATAAACGCCAGTTTCGGCATGTATGGGTGGACACCTTTGGAAATGCGCAACCGAAAGTAATACCCCTAGATTTATCTGAAAATCAATTTCAAATTTATAATAAAATTTCCAGAAATTACACGCATTCATTTCTATTTGAGTCACTATCAGGTCCCGAAGTTTTAGCAGAGACATCAGTGATGGGCTTTGATCCAAAAAAAATTGTTAGAGGATATACAAACAAAATAGAGATTATACAAAACGAAAAAATCAAATCAATCATTACAGATGATCCATTTAAAGAATTAAAGAAATTATTGCGAAATTCAAAAGAACAGAGTTATCGGTATTTGGGTGGCGCGGTAGGTATTGTAAATTATGATGCAATAAGAATTATTGAAAACATACCAGATACACACGATGCACAGCAGCCACTTTTTGAATTTGGGATATATGATGATGGGATTTTGTATGATAATTTACATAAAAAATTATTTTATTTTTATTATGAAGAAAATCGTTTTGATAAATTCAAAATCAGTGAGGACGTATTTGAAAAATTCTCAGCAGCAGACATAGTAACAAACATGAATGAAGAATCATTTTCAAACATTGTAAATAAAGCAAAAAAATACATTCATGATGGAGACATATTTCAGGTAGTCTTATCAAGAAAATTTTCATTCAAAACTCAGGGCGATACACTTTCTTTATACAAAACCTTACGTAATCTAAATCCATCCCCATACATGTATCATTTAAAACAAAACAAGAAAACAATTATTGGGGCATCACCAGAAATGTTGGTTAGAATTACAGGTAAAAAAGTAGAAACATTCCCCATAGCAGGTACACGTAAAATTACAGACGATGAACAAAAAAATAAAGAATTAGAAAAAGAATTACTTAATGATGAAAAAGAGATAGCAGAACATACTATGTTGGTAGATTTAGGGAGAAATGATATAGGACGAGTTTGTAGATTTGGAACAGTGCATCCAGAATCATTAATGAGGATTAAAAGATTCAGTCATGTACAGCACATTGTAACTCATTTGGTGGGAAATCTAGCAGAGGATAAGGATATGTTTGATGCCTTTAAAGCTGTATTTCCTGCAGGGACTGTTTCTGGAGCACCAAAAGTACGAGCAATGGAGATCATTGATGAATTAGAGCAAGAGGCAAGAGGTCCATATGCTGGAGCAGTAGGCTACTTTTCGTATAATGGATGTTGTGATTTTGCAATTGCAATTAGAAGTATTTTCATTGATAATAACAAGGGATTTATTCAATCAGGTGCAGGTATTGTCTCAGATTCAATTCCAGAAAACGAATTCAAAGAAACAGAACATAAAGCAAATGCGATGCTACAATCATTAAAGGAAGCAACAGAATGAAATTTTTAATCATAGATAATTATGATTCGTTTGTATACAATCTAGCTCAATACCTTGGGGAATTAGGTGTAGATTGTGATGTAATACGTAATGATAAAATAACTATTGAAGAAATTATTGAAAAAAAATATGACGGAATCATAATTTCTCCAGGTCCAGGAACACCAGAAGATGAAAAATATTTTGGTATTTGTTCAGATGTAATTAAAAAACTGGGGGAAAACACACCAATTCTGGGTGTATGTTTAGGTCATCAGGGAATTATAGACGTATTTGGAGGCAAAGTAACAAATGCAGGTTGTGTAAGACATGGTAAAACAAGTCCTGTTAAACATAAAGATGCAGAATTGTTCAAAGGTGTAAAAAATCCTTTCAAAGCTACACGGTACCATAGTCTTGTAGGGAATAAAACCACCATTCCAAATAGTTTAGAAGTTATTGCACTAGCTGAAGATGATGGAGAGGTAATGGCAGTTAAACACAAAGAATACTTAATTGAAGGAGTTCAATTCCATCCAGAGTCAATAATGACAGAAGATGGGAAAAAAATTCTAGAAAACTTCATTAATCAAGTGAAAAAACGAAAATGATTTCAAATTTAATAAAAAAACTAGAAGTAAAAAAAGATCTTACTTATGATGAGATTAAAGAGTTAATGAATGAAGTTCTTTCAGGAAAATCTACAGATATAGAAAATAAGAGTTTTTTATCTGCCCTAACAAACAAGGGAGAAACAGACGAAGAACTATTAGGCATGCTTGATGAAATGGAAAAATTTTCATTAAAAATCAAGCCTAAAAATACCGAGAATCTTATAGACATGTGTGGTACTGGAGGAGATAATCTTCAAACATTCAATATTTCTACGACTGCATCTTTTGTAGTTGCAGCTGCAGGTGGAAAAGTGGCTAAACATGGAAACAGATCAAGTTCAGGTGTTTCAGGAAGTGCAGATATTTTCGAATATTTCGGTTATGACTTAAATCAAGAGCCAGAAAGCATTCAGAAAATTCTAGAAAAGCATAATATTTGTTTCATGTTTGCACAAAAATTTCATCCTGCAATGAAAAATGTTGCAAATGCACGAAAAGAATTAAGAAAAAGAACAGCATTTAATCTGCTTGGTCCTCTATCTAATCCAGCAGGAGTAAAGAATCAATTAATTGGTGTTTATTCATTTTCTTTTCTAGACAGATTGCCTCTTCTTTTGAGTAAAAGAGGATCTAAGAGTATAATGACAGTACGTTCAGATGATGGTATGGATGAATTTTCTACAAGTGCAGTTAACAGAGTTGCAATGTTAAAAAATAACAAAGTCTTAATGAATGCAATTGATCCACAAATTTTAGGATTGCATAAATCAAAAATAGAGTCCATTCAGATAAAAACCAGAGAAGAAGCCATACGTTCATTTGTTAATGTATTAAAGAATACTGCCAATCAATCAATGATTGAAACTACTGCATTAAACGCTGCAGGAGGATTAATTGTTGCAAATATTGCAAAAAATTTTGAGGATGGAATAGAATTAGCATTAGACACAATAAAAAAAGAAAAGGCATTTGAATTGTTGACAAAATTTGTTGAAGATACTGGAGATATGCAAAAATTAAAGGAGTTTATCTAATGGCAGAAAATATTCTAAAAAAATTAGTTAATAATTCACAAATGGCAATAGATGATGGAACCTATGATGTAGATGTTAATCTTTCAAAATCTGAAATGGATTTACTCCATTCAATAAAGGTAAATCCACATGCCACATTAATTACTGAGATTAAATTTGCATCACCATCATTAGGAAAGATACGCACACTAACAGATCCAGTTAGCGTGGCCAATCAAATGATTGAGGGTGGTGCAAAGGCATTATCTGTTTTAACACAGCCAAATCTATTCAATGGTTCACCGGAATATTTCATCAAAGTAAGACAAAAAGTAGATGTTCCAATGCTGATGAAAGACATCACAATAGATGCTATCCAGATTGATGCTGCAAAAAAAATTGGAGCTGATTACATATTGCTTATTCAGTCATTATTTGATCAAAAATATCTAAAAGGAATTGATGAGTTCATCGATTATGCACATAAAAACAAGCTCAAAGTACTGCTTGAAATTCATACTAAAAAAGAATTAGAAAACGCACTAAAAACAAGTGCTGATTTGATTGGAATTAACAACAGAAATTTGGATACATTAGAAATAGATTTGAAAACAACAGAAAACATACTTTCTGATCATAATAAAACTAGACCCATAATTTCAGAGAGTGGAATAAATACGCCTGAAGACATACAATACCTAAAAAAGTGTGGCGCAGATGCATTCTTGGTAGGTTCTAGTATTATGAAAAGTAACAACATCAAAGAAAATGTTCAAAAATTGGTGAATGCAGTATGAAATATCCAAAAAAGGGGAAATTTGGAGAGTTTGGAGGAAAATACATACCAGAAACACTAGTTCCTGCAATAGAAGAGTTAGAAAAAAATTATAATAAATTTAAAGATGACAAAAATTTCAAAAAAGAATTAGATTACTACTTACGTGAATATGCAGGAAGGCCAACGCCACTATATTATGCAAAAAATTTATCAGAAAAATTAGGAGGTGCAAGAATTTATCTAAAACGTGAAGATTTGTGCCATGGCGGAGCTCATAAAATTAACAACACACTAGGACAAGCACTTCTTGCAAAAAAAATGAAAAAGAAGAGAATCATAGCAGAAACCGGGGCAGGTCAACACGGAGTAGCTACTGCAATGGCCTGTGCTGCACTAAATATGAAATCTGAAGTATACATGGGCTACAAAGATACACAGCGTCAAAAGCTAAATGTTTTTCGAATGAATTTATTAGGATCACAAGTACATCCTGTAAAATCTGGATCTCAAACGCTAAAAGATGCAATCAACGAAGCAATTCGAGACTGGATTACAAACGTAGAAGATACATATTATTTACTAGGATCATCGGTTGGACCTCACCCATACCCAGTAATGGTTAGAGATTTTCAAAGCATAATAGGAAAAGAGATAAAACAACAGATCAAAAAAATCGGAAAAGAAACACCAGACAGTGTGATTGCTTGCGTAGGAGGGGGTTCTAATGCAATTGGAACATTTTATCCACTAATAGATACAGATGCAAACATTATTGGTGTAGAAGCAGCAGGGAAGGGGTTAAAAACAAAATATCATTCTGCGACACTATCTGCAGGAAGTAAAGGAGTCTTACATGGAATGATGACGTATCTTTTACAAAATAATGAAGGTCAAATTACTGAGACTCATTCAATATCGGCAGGATTAGATTATCCAGGTGTTGGTCCTGAACATTCGTATCTTAAGGACAATAAACGTGTAAAATATCATTCTGCAACAGATAAAGAAGTAATTGATGCGTTTTTGATGCTAACAAGAAATGAAGGAATAATTCCCGCATTAGAATCATCTCATGCCGTAGCTGAAGCAATTAAACAAGCAAAAAAAATGAAAAAAAGCGAGACCATAGTAGTCACACTATCAGGAAGAGGCGACAAAGACGTAGAAGTAGTACAAGAGTATCTAAATGAAAATGTCAAGAATAGATGAAAAATTCAAAGAGCTTTCTTTAAAAAACGAGAAGGCGTTAATTGCATATTTTATGATTGGCTATCCAGATAAAACAACATCAATGAATGCTATCAAAGGGTTGATCAATGGAGGGGCAGACATTATTGAAATCGGATTTCCTTTTTCTGATCCATTAGCAGATGGTCCTACAATTCAAAATGCAAGTACAATCTCATTAAAAAAAGGAACAAATCTGAATTATTTTTACAAAACTGTAAAAGAAATACGTAAGCAAACAGAAATTCCTCTAGTATTGATGACTTATACAAACATAATATACAACAAAGGTTACTCAACATTTTTTTCTAAAATAAAACAGGCAGGAATTGATGGGGTTATTTTACCAGATATGTCACCAGAAGAATCAAAATTATATGTAGACATGGCTAATAAGAAAGGTCTTGATTGTATTTTTTTGATTTCACCAAATACATCAGTTAACAGAGTCAAAAAAATTGTAAAAATTTCCTCTGGATTCTTGTATCTTGTAGCAGTTTTTGGGACTACTGGTGTTCAATCTAAAATTAACAGATATACAATTACTGCTCTAAAAAAATTAAAAAAATTAGTAAATAGAGAAATTCCAATAGGAATAGGTTTTGGAATATCAACTCCCAATGATGTAAAAAAATACATCAAAACAGGAGCAGACGCAGTAATAGTTGGAAGTGCATTTCTTAAAATTATTGATAAAACACCTAAAAATAAAATACAGAAAGAAATTGCAGAATTTACAAGATCATTAAAAAAACAAACAAAACTCCAAAAAAAGCAAATGGTAAAATACTGATTAACATGGTTGAATGTATTATGGAGAGATACTATTGAATCTAAAATTAATTTATGGAAGTATTTTTACAATTTTATTTGTAAT
>JAWVZS010000051.1:0-7203 GCA_033722055.1 Nitrosopumilaceae archaeon | reverse complement strand
TGCAATAATTACATTATACGAAGTATTCTACAATTTTACAGTACTAAATGCAAAGATTGCTGCAGGAGTAGCTAATGGAATAGTACCAGACATAGATAGGTTATCAATTGCCTATCCAGATCCTAATGCGCCGTGGAATTTGGTTTTTGCAACTAAGGTCTTTCTTGCTGCTTTTATTATTAGTGCACATGCATTCTATCTAAGCACAAGACCTAGAAAAAGTCTTGATGAGTTAGAGCCGTAACTTTATAGGTTATCCATAAAGAAGTGTGTTGGTTTGGATATTACAGAAAAACTAGAACTAATACAGAAACCACCTACAGAAGAAATTGTTACACAAGAAGAGTTAACACAGTTATTTGAGACAAACTCATCACCAAAGCATTACATTGGTTTAGAAATTTCTGGGTTTTTGCATTTAGGTAGTCTAATAAGTACTGGATTTAAGATAAATGACTTTGTAAAAGCAGGTGTAAAATGTACAGTTTTTCTTGCAGATTGGCATACTTTGATCAATGATAAGCTGGGTGGAGACTGGGATACTATCTCAAAAGTTTCAAAATATTATCAAGAAGCCTTCAAAATAGTTTGTCCTGAAGCCAATATCGTATTAGGTTCTGATTTGTATGAGCAAAAAAAGGAATATTGGTCTGAATTAGTTAAATTCACAAAACATATGTCGCTTGCCCGAACAATGAGAACACTAACAATTATGGGAAGATCTGAAAATGAAGAAAAAATTGATCTTGCAAAATTACTTTATCCCCCAATGCAGGCAATAGATATTCATTCATTGGATCTAGATATTGTACATGCCGGAATGGATCAAAGAAAAATTCACATGCTAGTCAGAGAGATATTTCCAAAAATGAAGTGGAAGGTTCCTGTTGCAGTCCATCACAGACTATTACCAGGACTTTCAAAACCAGCTGATTCAAACGATTCTCAACTAGGAAAGATGAGCAAGTCTGATCCTAATTCGGGAGTATTTATTCATAATACAGACAAAGAGATTCAAACTAAAATCAAAAAGGCATGGTGTGAGGAGGGAAACATTCAGAACAATCCATTGTTAGAGATTGCAAAACAAGTCATATTTCATGAGTTTAATGAAATCAAAGTTGAAAGACCAGAAAAATTTGGTGGAAATGTATCATATCAGAACTATTCTCAATTAGAGAATGATTTTAAAGAAAAAGCATTACATCCAACAGATCTAAAACAAACCGTTGGTCAATATCTAGTAAAAATTATTGCTCCAATTAGAGACAAACTAAATCTAAATCAGGAATTATATGAAACAATAAAGAAAAGCTACTAGACTTTGAGTTCTGGGTTTTTCTGTTCTTCTATATTGTATTTTGACTTGTAGCCTCTAGGGTTAATCATCAGATCTTTGTATGTATAAGTTGAGGAATTTCCAATAATTACTGTACTTATCATGCCTAATTTGTCTGAATGGTTTGGAAGGTTTTCAAGATCAGTCAGAACCACTGATTGAGAATCTCTAAAGGCTCCTTTGATTATAGCTACTGGGGTAGTTGGTTTTCTATATTTTAGAATAATTTTTCTGGTATCTTGAAGTTGATGAATTCTTTTTTTACTTGAAGGATTGTAAATTACAATGACAAAATCTCCTTGAGCTGCTGCCTCTACTCTTTTTGTAATAATTTCCCATGGCACAAGCAGATCACTCATGCTCAATACTGCAAAATCAGTCATTAAGGGAGAACCAATGATTGATGCACATGAATTCAATGCTGAAACACCAGGTATGATTTCTACAGCAAGTCCATCTTTTGGGTTCCATCCAGATTCAGCTAAAATTTCATAAATCAAACCAGCCATTCCATAAATTCCAGGATCTCCACTTGAAACTAGTGAAACAATTTTTCCTGATTTAGCTAAATCAATGCATTGGTGTGCTCGCTCTACTTCTTGTGTCATTGCATAACGATACACATCTTTTCCTTCAATTAGGTCTTGGACTAGATTGACATATGTTTCGTATCCAACAATAGTATCACTTTGTTTGATAGCTTCTTTGGCACGAAATGTCATATGATCGTGATGTCCTGGTCCTACACCTACGATGAATAGCTTTCCAGTCAAGTTGATAAGAAAAGCTCTTTCAAGTAATTTATCCTTTTAGGGATTTACTGGAATGGATCAATAAAGGGACAGTTTACTATATGATCTTGATTCATTGGTTTTGCTAAAATTACTGATAATTGTTCGTTTGATGAAAATGCGTCAATGTCTGCCTTAGTTTCTAAAATTTTAGCATTATTTGGATCATGCCATTCAACCATAAAGATTCGCCACATCGGACTGTAAGTATCATCACCGGGTGCGGATGCAGCAATACCAGGCTGGAATCCCAAAGGACCTGTACCCTTTATTCCATTTTTGAATTGGAACAGATCTACTGCTGCACTACTTGTAGCCAGTTTTTGTGATGTTGGAGAATATGAAACTCCCATCATTTCAGCAGGACCAGATGGTGTGGCATCAGTAACGATATAGTAAATTGTCTCTCCGTCAGGACCCCAACCACGATGAGCAACAAAGGTTACAGTCATCTCCTCTTGATTGATTTCTGTAATCTGTCCTCCACCATACTCCATATCGTCTGATATTGTTTTATCAGATCTTACTTTGAGTTGTCCATCGGGCCAAACAATTTGTGGTGTATTTAGAACAACTTCTGTATGTTTAAATTCAATACGCCCACCTTGTTCTGCTTCAATAATCTCTTGGGCAGACTCTAACACTTTTTCATTTTGTCCTCGTTTCCAAGAGACTTCTACAACTTTACTTAAGGCACTATACTTTGATTCCTGTGATGGCGTAGCTGAAAACACTTCGTTTTGGAATCCATAAAGACCGTCTCCTTTTTCACCGTTAGTAAAAACATACATTGTCTGCAAAGCTTCTTTTGGAGTATTTTGTAGTGGAGGTGCAATCTCAACTTTCCAATCCTGTATTTCAGTTAATTTTTGGGCATATTCTTTTGAGCTGGAATCTGTAATAATGTACAATACTGGCTTGCTGTCATAAATTGCATTATGCATTGGAATGGTAGCAGGAACATTTGTTCTAGATAGTAATGATTTTGGTTCTTCTTTTTCCAATTCAACTTTTTGCATAATAATTTCAGTTGGTTGACCTCGAATCCATCCATCAATACTTACAGTTGCAGTAAATTCTTTGGGATCTGGAGAATGTAATGCAAGTGCAGCTCCTGTAAATTCAAACGAACCAGAATTTTGTGTTGTATCAATTAAAGACAATCCGTAGATAGTTTCTCCATCTACAGTCCATGTGGGTTGACCGGTAGCTTGGTTTGGAAGAATCTCATGCAGTACGACTATTTGTACTGGTTTACTAGCTGTAAAAGTCATTGAACCATCATATATGGTACCTTCGTTTGGAGAAAGAATTAATGCTAGTTGATGATTTTCATGTCCTTGTCCTGGATCTTGAGAAGACTCTATGGTTTGTGTAAAATGTATTTTTTTTCTGGAACCAGCGTCTGCAAATTGATCTGAAACTGTAGAAAATGCAAAAACTCCAGAAACAAACACTCCAACTAGCAGTATTATGAGAAGTTTATTCAACGACATTATTTTGGGTGATTTTCCCTTAAATGAATTTAGTTGATCTCGTTTAATTGAAACTCATCATGTAATGCTTGAACCACAGTTCTAGAATCAGAGTCTTTGACAACAAATGCCAAATTCAGTTCAGAAGAGCCCTGAGTAATCATTGCTACATTAACATTTTTTCTTTGAACTGAACCAAAAACTCTTGATGCAACACCTATTGTTCCACGCATACCAGAACCAATTAAGGCAACTATAGCTACATCGGGGTTGATTTCCAGTTTTTTGATAGTTTTTCCAAGATGCTCTAATTCTAAGACATTTACTGCTCTGTGTAAATCAGAATCTTTTACTACAATTGTTATGCTTGATTCAGATGGATTTTGAGAAATCATCATAACGTTTATTCCAGATCTTGCAAGAGTTGCAAAGATTCTTGCAGCAGTTCCTGGTGTGCCTACCATACTGCTACCTCTAATGTCAATCATTCCATTATTTCGTATTGTACTTACACACTTTACTGTACTTTTTGCAGATTGCGAGGGAGAAGATGTTACTAAAGTTCCTTCATTTTGTGTATTAAATGAACTTCTAATTCGCATTGGAATTTTTTTAGATAATAAAGGCTCAAAGGTACGAGGGTGAATTTGTTTTGCTCCAAATAATGCCATTTCAATTGCTTCAATGTACGATACTTCTTTCAAAACTTTGGCATTTTTTACTAGTTTGGGATCTGCTGTCATTAAACCATCAACATCACTCATTAACCATATCTCATCTGCTTTGATACAAGTTCCAACTATAGTTGCTGTATAATCTGAACCACCTCTTCCAAATGTTGTAATATGTCCATGTTGATCGGCTCCAGTAAAACCTCCAACTACAGGAATGGTTTTTTTGGAAAACATTTGATCAATTGTTTTTGAAACTCTTAACCGTGTTGTATCCATTAATGGTTTAGATTCTCCAAACTTTGAATCAGTAACAATTCCTACCTCTTTGCCAGTCAATGGAATAGATTTTCGTCCTAGATCGTTTATGGCAGCAGATACTAATTTAATTGAAAATCGTTCTCCAAACGAAAATAAATAATCCATTGATCTAGGTGTGACTTCACCAATCAGCAATATTCCATCAATTAGTGCATTTAATTCCTTGAAATCAACCTCAAGATCTTGTAAAAGCTTTTTTCGTACAGTAGATTTTTTGATTGTTTTTTTAACAAGTTGTTTATGATTATGAATTATTTTTGTTGCAAGTAATTTAGCATCTTCTTTGTTGTCTTTTTTGATAGAATCAGAGATATCTACTAGATCATCTGTTGTTCCACTTATGGCAGAACACACTACTACCATTTGGTTTTTCTTTCCCATTGAATCAAGGTATTTTGCTACATATTGGATATCTTTTGGTGTGGAGATAGATGTGCCGCCAAATTTTAGTATTAAACGCAATTCAAACTATCTGTTCTGTTAAGTGTTTAAATTCTTTAACTTTCTACCCTAGGAGCTAAATAGAAGTGAATTCTTCCAATATTTGCAACCTTGAATTCAATTCGTAAAGGTTTTGCAGTAGAGAATTCACATGTAATTGAGCCTGCTGTTGTTCCCACGGCCTTAACTACAGGATTTAGATATTCAAGACTGTAAGTTCCCTCACTTTCTTTACTTGATGCTATCTCATGAACATCATCAGTATCCTTGTCTAAATCTATTACAACTTCTCCAGAATCACCTTTTCCAGAGAATTCTGCTTTTGAATCAGTTGTAGAAATTGTCAGATAATCAGAAACAACTTGAACGTCTCCTAGAATTTTATCAAATGAGGATGATGAAAGGGATATTTTGGTATCATATGGAATTTTTGGTAATGGTGTATCAGTTGCTGAACTTTCAATCAAGCGCATTTTGTATTTTTTATTTTTACCAATTGAAACTAGCAAAAGATTTTGCTCTGATATACTAATTTCAATACTATCTTTCTTGTCTGCACGTTTAATTAATTTTGAAAATTCATCAATCCTAACTCCAAACTTTATGTCACTATCACATTCATATTTTTCAAATGCAGAGTTTGGCCAGGATATATCAATTAATGCAACATGAGATGGATCCATTCCTCTAAATGTAATTCCTTCTGCTGTTGCAACAAATGTAGCTTCTTCTACCAAAGTAGAAATTGCAGATATAATGGCTTTTAGATCATCAGAGCCGCTGGTTTTTGCTGCAAAAGTCAAACTGATTATTCTGAATTAATGTTCCAGTTAAACGTTATGAGTAATCTCTCCAAGTATAGTTGCATTTTGTACATCTATAAAATTGGGTTGTAGGTTCATCAGCACTACGAGTTTGTAACATCCACCATACCGCTTCATCATTACCACACTTTTCACATTCCTTTTTGATACTTGGTAAGGCTTCTTGTCCTTCATTTTCTTCCAGTACATTAAATTCAGAAACGTTTTCTTCTTCTACTACCTTTTTTGCTTCAGTTGATTTTTGTCCTTCATGATAATCACATTTTGGACATGCAAGTCCAGAATCTGATTTTTTTAATCTAACTTCACAGTTAGGGCAAAATTTCAATTTTAGCTATTCCTTGATAGTGGAGTTGAATAATTTCTTGACATCATCTGCTATTTTTATGGCAGAATCAGTTGCTTTCTTTAGATCTTGGATTGGGTTTGACTTTGAGTTTATTCTAACCCAGCATTCATTGGTAAGTGGGTGTTTTACGATCACTCCAGCAAAATCAACATTGGAATCTTTGAGTAACTCATGCTGTATGATATACAAAGTGGCAATATCAGATTCTTTTACGGATAGATTGATTTCTTGTTTTGAAGAACTAAGCACTTGAGCGTTCATGTAATCGGAAAAAGCACTTATTGTGGATATAAATCATTATGAACAAGATGGCTGAAAATCGTATTTCGGAGATAGAATTAGGAAAATCAAAGGACGAATACTCATTAGATGATGATATTGAGATAAATGCCAAATTTTCTATTCAGGGGCAACTAAGAGATGGTTTCAATGAAGACAATTGGACAAAAGCATATGATGCAAATGATGTGTCATTCAAGCTAAAGTATGGAATAAAATTAACTGCAGGTGGATTCCGAAAGAAAACACTAGGGGATAAAGATACGTATAGAAAGGCATCAATTTTCTGGACTAGAAATCCAAAACTTGTGAATCCTATGAAAGATAGAAGAATTTGGGTACAAGTCGCCAAAAATTTTGAACCAATAATTCGGTTATCTGAAGAAGAAGTTAGACAGGAATTATTTGATTTTGATGAAAAATTTACAATAAAGGCCTCAGAACTAGGAAAGGGAAAACACAAGATTGGTGCAGAAGCTTTTGCCTCGTGGCAAAAACATGAATTTACAGAACCTGGCAGTGTAAAAAACAGCGCAAAGGAAATTGAAGTAACCATCAATTAGGGATATAAGGAACTTTTCTACAGAAATACTATGGCAAAATATGATGGATTATTGGGTCAACCAGTTTTAGAAATAGAAGATCCTGACAAAGAAGGTGGAATTACCGTTATTTTCAAAGATAACAGATTCTTATTTATCAAAGCAAATGAC
>JAWVZS010000050.1:0-7229 GCA_033722055.1 Nitrosopumilaceae archaeon | reverse complement strand
CGATTAGGAAAAAATATTTCCAGAGCGCCAAGATTAGTTTCAGCACCTGACGAAATATCACTAGAAACAACTCCTCACGATGTTGCACATAAAATTGACAAAGTCAGATTATTACATTACAAACCAGTAACAGATAAGCAACACAAAGTACCACTTTTAATTTCATATGCAATAATTAATCGATATCATATACTGGATATCCATCCACAAAAAAGCTGGGTTCGAAATCTTTTAGAGCAAGGATTTGATGTTTACATGCTTGATTGGGGCAGTCCAACAAATATGGACAAGTATCTTGATTTTGATGATTACGTTAACGGGTATCTTGATAGCTGTGTAGAATTTATTAAAGATGAAACTTCTAATGAAAAAATATCCATACAGGGGTATTGTACTGGAGCTACAATTGCATCAGTTTACACCTCACTACATCCAGAAAATATTAGAAATTTCATTGCCACAGCTCCTGTGATTGATGGATGGAGAGATACGACGGTAATTAGCAATCTTGCAAAGCATGTAGACGTAGATAAAATGACAAAAACTATTGGAAATATGCCTCCAGAATTTATGTACTATTGTTTTTCAGTTCTAAAACCATTTGAACAAGGAATTGAAAAATATGTAAATTTCTTTAAAAATATAGACAATACGAAATTTGTGGATAATTTTCTTAGAGTTGAAAAATGGTTAAGCGATACGCCGCCCATTCCAGGAGAATTATTCAAACAATGGATTAAAGATATCTATCAAGACAATCTGCTTATTCAAAATAAAATGTATGTAGGAGGGCAATTAGTAGATTTGAAAAAAATCAACATGCCTGTATTCACTCAAGTCGCAGTAGGAGACCATCTAGTATCGCCAGAATGTAGCATGCCATTGCATTATGCTGTAGGAAGCGAAGACAAGACACTTAGAATATACCCAACAGGACATGTAGGAATGATTGCAAGCTCATTGTCTCAGAAGAAAGTATTACCTGAATTAGGACAATGGTTGGCTGAAAGATCAGATTAAAAAAAATAAAAAATGAAAAGAAATTCTAGTTATTTCTTTGTGTAAATGCAGAAATCCATGATTGTAGAATATTTCTATTCAAATCAGCAAAAGACTTTGCATTATCATTGAATGTTTTGATATTTTGTTGTGCTGCATCAATAGCTGCTAATGTGATTTGATTACCAATAGAAGCTGCTTTGATAAACTCTTCATTAGTATCACGTATAACTTTTAGTGATGCTTCTGGTACGTTAGTTGATAAACCTGCTTTCTTTGCATATTCTTTTTGTAATTCAATGAAAGATTCTACATTGTTTTCAATACTTTTCAGATACTCTTGTTGTACGTTTGTAATAGATTGATGGTATTGAGGAACTGATTGTTTGATAGTATTGAAAATTTTGTCAGTGTTTTGCTGATATACTGAAAATACATCTTTTGGATTTCCTTGTGTTTGCTCATTCTTACTCAATTAATTCACCTCCTTACGGCTTGATTTTTTTGCAATAGGGAGAACAATAACCTGTACTAAATCTCCCTCACCCAAACCAAGTGCATTACGTTCCGCTTCTGGGATAGAAATTCTACCGTTGCTACCAACAGTAGTTTTGTAGGCGCCCCAATTTAGAAAAGACGGAAGCATCTGACCAATGTTAAACATCGTATCTAAGCTCTTATTTTGCATACTAGATACATTGTCCATCATTGCAGATTGTGCTGTTTTTGCACTATTGGTCATACTTCGTAGTGTTTCAAGTGGGTTGAATGTTTGAGTGGTCTGGTTTGTCATTAATGTGCCGAAATTTTTCATAAATTCAGCTTGGGCCTTGCCACCTTTTTGGATCCATTCTTTAAACATCTCAGAAGGATCATATTGGTTTGTATTACCACTCATAGGTAATAGTAGGTTATATCTGGTATTTAAACAATACTTTTTTTATTTAAAAAGTCCAGCACGACATTTGCAAATGCAGTAGGGTGTTGAACATAAGGAGTATGTCCTGCATTATCCATCCGATAAAATCGACAATCTTTGATTGAAGATACAAATGCATCTGCATGAATGATTGGAATTACAGGATCATCAGACCCCCAAATGATTAAGGTAGGAGTGCTTACGATCTTTAATTTCTCAGTAATTGGATCAGAATTTTTCAAACCCAAAATAGTAGACATGAATGCCATTTTTGCATTAGGCAATTGCATTCTTTCAATAAAGCCATTAACAATATCTTCTTCTACTTCATTTCCTGAAGCTTCCATCATTTCAAATGCATTTTTTGCACTTTGTTCGTTAGGATAAAGAGCTGCCATAATATATGCATCCAAAGCAGGTGTGGATTGTTTCATAACCCCGGCAGGGGAAACTAACACAAGTTTTTTGACATGACTAGGGTTTTTTGAAGCAAATTCTGCTGTAATTTGACCACCCAAAGAAGAGCCAATAAGAAAAGGATTTGAAATTTTTAATGCATCTAAGAATTTTTTGAGAAATTCAGAAAAAAATTCAGGAGTATAATCAACTAACGGTTTGTCGCTATATCCAAACCCTATCAAATCTGGAACTACAACATGAAAATATTTTTCAAAGATCGGTATGACACGATCCCATCGTTCAGCAGAGGCACCTAACCCGTGAATCAAAACTAAATATTCATCAGAATTCCCCGATTCTAGATAGCGAATTTTATTGTCATCAACTGTAATAAAATTCTCTTTCACCATTGTGCTGCTTAAGATAAGTTAGATAAAGATTATCAATAATATCGATCAAATAATTTTAGTCTAAACAAAAAACTTACTAAAGAAACGACTCATTTTTTAACAGCTAATAGAAGATCAGACCATGATAAAAAACAACATCAAAAAGATTTTAGTGCCTTTGGATGGATCGGCAAATTCCAAGAGAGGGTTAGAGATGGCAATATCTATTGCCAGACAGTGTGGCGCTACAGTTACAGGAATTTTTGCAATAAATACTCCACCACGATCAGAATTCAGAGGAAAAGGTTCTCTTGGAGAAGGTGCAAATGAAGAAATCAAAAAATTCATGGATCAAGCAAAGACATTAGCTGCTCAAAATGGAATTGTCTTTAAAGAAAAAATCACACATGGTGATGTAGGGTATAATATTGTAAAATTAGCTCATAGTAGAAAGGAGAGTTTTGATCTGTTAGTCATAGGTTCAAGAGGCAGAGGTTCTGTAAAATCAATGTTTTTTGGCAGTGTATCAAATTACGTCATTCATGCTGCAAAGATACCAGTCTTAATTGTAAAATAATTAAGATAATCCGTGTTTTTGGAAATATTTTTGGTGATATTCTTCTGCACTATAAAATTCAGGGACTGGTTTTACTTCGGTAACAATAGGTTTCTGATAACGTCCAGATTTTTCTAATTCATGTTTTGATTTTTCTGCATCTTGTTTTTGTGACTCGTCATGGTAGAAAACTGCAGATCTATATTGAGTTCCCACATCAGGGCCTTGCCGGTTTAATGTAGTAGGATCATGGTTTTCCCAAAAAATCTTAAGCAAATCGTTGTATGAAATTTCTTGTGGATCATATTCTATTTGAACAGCTTCGGCATGTCCGGTCCTATCAGTGCAAACCTCTTCATAAGTAGGGTTGGGAAGAGTGCCGCCAGTATAACCTACTTTGGTAGATTTTACACCTTTTGTTTTACGAAACAAGTCTTCCACATGCCAAAAACAACCTGCAGCAAATGTTGCTTTCATGCATAGATTAGATAATTTATCAAATTAATAATTTACCTTTTAATAATGAAATACAGTATCGCCAATTTGTTTTTTCCAATCGGCACGTATACCAGGTTTACCTTTTAATTTTTCAACATAGTTAAAAGCAGACAGTCCTGCTGCTGCGCCATCACCGCATGCGGCCACAATCTGTTTGTATGGAATGCTAGTAGCATCTCCTGCGGCAAAAATTGCAGGATGGGTTGTTTTACCACCTTCCTCAATTTCAATTTCTCCTTTGGAATTAATTTTAACCAAATCTTTTACAAAATCCAAATTAATTTTAGAGCCCATTTCAATAAACAAACCATCTACTTCGAGTGTTTTTTCTGTTCCATCATTTGATTTTACAGTGATTTGTTTAAGTGAGCCATTTCCTGTAATAGAGATAATACTAGAGCTAGGTATGATCTCAACATTTTCTTTTTGTTCTAAAGAAGCAATCAAGTTAGGATCACCGCCTAGTTTTCCCCCTTTCGAAATAACATATGCCTTGTCTGCCATTCTAGAAAGTAATATGCCAGATTCTAGAAGGTAGGCACCTACTCCAACAGATGCAGTTGTTTTTCCCTGATAGAATGGAGCATCACATTTTGTACAATAATGAACACCTTTATTTTGAAACGCAGATTCATTTTCTAACCCCAAATTATTTGGGACCTTTCCTGCTGCAACAACAACAGATTTAGCTAAATATTCAGTTCTGGCAGTTTTTATTTTTAATCCACCATCTACTTCTTCAATTTTTTCTACAGTATCATAAACTAAATCGCCATTAAAAGTAAGAAATTGGCTTTCAAGAGTTTTAGCCAATAAAGGACCGCTAGACATAATGGTTCCAGGATAATTTTCAAGTTTTGGTATAAGATTTAGTTGTCCTCCCAAATCCTTAGAGATTACTAAAACAGAAACTTTTTGCCTAGCTATGTAAATTCCAGCAGAAAGTCCTGCCGGTCCTGCTCCAACTACAACAATTTCATATTCTTGTGCCAAATTAATTCACAGATATCAGAGAAGTAAGATTTGTGATGCCTTTCATGTTGTGTAAATCATTATCTATTGCTTGTTTGATATCTTGCATATTTTCTGCCTCAAAAATTACTAGGATGTCACAAATCCCATATACTGTTTTTACTGCCTTTGTGACTGGAATTTGTTTCACTTGATCTATGATATCGTTTTGATTTTTGTAATCAACATTTAGAAGAACATAAGCTTCATTCAACTAATTCTGTGAGTAAGATTTTGTTAAAAAGGTTGCCCTATTTCACAACAATGATACCTTGTTCAATCAAAAAGCGCAAGGATTGAATAAATTCTTCCTCAGAAATCATATCATCAGACCACCAATTTGCTACATTCCTAACCCAAGTTGGAATTTCAGTTTCAGAATAATTTTGTCGTGGGATATCTTCTAGTAAAATTATTTTATTGTCAATGAGATATTTTAGGCCAGAAAGAAAATCAACGTCATCTATTTTTTCATCTGCCCACCATTCTGCATTTAGTTTAATCCAATCTGGCACCCTAGGTTTTTCTGCAAATCCAAGAACTGAAAAAATAGATTGGTTAGGAAATTGAGAGTTAAACCATTCTCTATAGTTTAATTCTGTTTGAAATCTATTGATGTAATAGTTTGGAGGTTTTGAATCATCTGGAAAATTTGGGATATGGGTTTCAGAATAACCTACTACCTGTTGAATGGAGTGGTTAGGAAATTGAGAGTTAAACCATTTTCGATAATTTTCTTCATTGTTGTAACGTTCAAAATAATATTGTGGAGATTTGTCCAATGATGGAAATCCAGGGATTCTTTCTTTCAAATTTTCTCGTGAAAGTGGAATTGGTTGTTCAGGTAAGATTTTTTCGATGTTACTGGGCGTATCAGTAGTATTTTCCAAAGTAATGGTTTCAGATTTTTTTTCTTTAGGTTGTTCTACGGAAGTTTGAAAATTAAATTGAAACGATTTTTCTTTTGTGGTTCCTGCATATGTTACAAGTAAGGTATACGGACCTTCTTCAGACCATTTTTTTCCATCAGCAATAAAAGTGCCTTGAAATTTACCATTAGATCCTATGGGAATTTGATTAAGAAAAACAAAATCAGATTGAGATGGATTATAAACCCTAACTAGCACAAATGGAAAGTTTTCTTCAGGTGTTACGGTTCCTGTGAATGCTATCAAGTCACCTTGAAAATAATTTGATTTATCAATAGTTAATTTTTGAATTTCTGCAAAAACAGGAATTGGTGAGACAATAACAATGCCAAGAATAAAATAATAAATTAATTTCATTTAGATTCTAGAAAAATTATTCTATTCAACACCAGTAAAAATATCTACAACCTTACTTGCAAGGTTTTCTATGTTAGCAGAAGGTTCTGCAGATATCAATAATAGGATCTGCGATATAGGGAATGGGAAACTGACCAAAACGGCTTTGTCTCTTCTGGCTGCCAAATAATTAATTGGTCCCAAGGTTTTATCATATTCTTTTCTAATAGAGGCTCTCGATACAAACTCAAAAAAGGCCTCTAAACGAGTTTCATCTCCTTCGTGTGGGGTTATTCCTGGTTTAAATCCACCAGACACTAATTTACCGTCTGCATCAACAATACCGGCAAACCGGATCTCATCTTCTTCAAGTAATCTATTGCATTTTTCTTGATACATTTGTATTTTGAGCTTATCTAAGGACAATCAAACATTCTGTAATTATCAAAAATAAAAACCTAGTCAAAAATGAAGTCAATTTTGCAAATGACTATGGTGTTTTATTCTAGATTAAAATTCCAGATTGGCCTCATAGTAAAGAGAATTTCTACGTCGATTTAATAAGTAAAAAACAAGATGTAATGTCAATGAAAAAGTTTGGGATGCTGCTAATACTATTAGTTCTAGGTGTGGTTAGCTTGCCAAACGCTTTTGCACATTACCCTACTTTTCCTGTAAAAACGGTGGAGGATATTTTGGATTTCTGTGAGTTTTACTATGATGAATATCTTTACCTAGGAATGGACAATCTATTGCTTCAACACCCCCGTTTTCCTAATCTTAGAGCATGTGGAATATTATATGATCATGTTGCATGGAGTAGCACTCATCCTGGAAGAGATTTAGTTTTACTAAATGAAATTGAAAAATATCTAGGAGATTCAAATTTTCTTCTGGAGCGTCATCTTAGAGAATTCACATCAATGCCAGATTGGATTAAACGTGATGCACAGTTGTGGGTAGATGGTATGAATAAGGATAATCAATATGCATATGGAATAAGAGCAATGTTAGATAACAAAGTTCTATCGCCAGAGATAATTGACAATACAGTTAACCGCAGTTGTGATTCAATGGTATGTTTGATTGAAGGAGATTATGTTAAATACAGATATTCAAACAAATATGGCGATACCATTATAGAAAAATTTGAAATACTTGACAAGAGTCCAGAGCGAATTTTGATAACGGCT
>JAWVZS010000049.1:0-7418 GCA_033722055.1 Nitrosopumilaceae archaeon | reverse complement strand
GGTGTTTGTTCTAGTATGTTGTAAACAGTTTGTATTGCCGTTACGTTTTTTCTATTCATAGCTTCTAATCCTTCCTCGGTCCATCCTATTGCGGGACCTAATGCAACTTGCAATGATTTGATTTTATCTTGATTTACTAATTCATCTAGGGCATCAAATGTAGCGTTATCTCTAATATGATGCAGTTTTGGATTATGCAAACCATACACATCAATATGATCCGTCTTTAATCTTTCAAGACTTGACTCTAGTGCTTTTTTTGTAAACTTTGGATCAAAGTATTGAGGTAATTCAGCATGCCCTATTTGCTCCACATTTGAAAAATCGTAACCATATTTTGATGATATTATTACCTCGTCTCTCATATCGCTAAATACCTCTCCGATCAGTCTTTCGCTTTTTCCTTTACCATACATGTCTGCAGTTTCAAAAAAGTTAATTCCAACATCATATGCTTTTTTTAGCATTCTCTTTGCTTCATCTTCTTCGATCTTTTTTCCCCACCAATCAAGAGCAATTGTCCATGCTCCAAAACCTATTTCAGAAACCTCGAGTCCACTTTTTCCTAGTTTTCTGTATTTCATTTTATGATCTCCTTGAATTCTTGTAGTTTTGCCTGTATTTGTTCATCACTCAAAACTGACTCACCGTTTGAAATTTCTTCATTTATGTTTATCCAAGATTTGCATCCTTGGTATTCAGATTTTATTGGAATTTTCATATTCGAAATCTTAAACGTCTTTAAAAATACTGCCTTCATTGGCTTTTCTGGTTTCCATGCTCTTCTTTCTTTGATGTATGAGTCACTCCAAATATGAAATGGAGACAGTTTTTCTACAACTCTTTCTGAAACTATGTCTACTTCATCTAAAACTTCTGCAAAAGAAGAAATGTTATTGAAACCATCTTCGGGAGGATTGTTCTTTACGTCGTCAAGATATTTGTGAAATTGTGGTTTGATATGATGATATTCCTGATGCTCCCATGTGGGAAACAACAAAAATTTTTTTGATTCTATCTGAAAACCTGAGGCAACTTCCAAAATACCTCCTTTTCTTAAAAGAACAGTTTGATCGCCATTTTCTAATGCTTTGACAACTGTAGCCCACTCTTTTAGAGACTCCATTATCCCAAACTGGAAATAAGTGGAATAATATCCTTTTTGACACACACTATCATCGGTGTATCTACTTTTACATATCTTGAAACTTTTGTTTCTCTTAAATCCATTATAAGATCTTGGAAATCTCGTAATTCGTCTGTTTCAAATGCAAGCATAAAATCCTGATCATCTAATCCAAATGAATAGGTAGTGTTTAGTACAATGTTAGGATATTTCTGACTCACATCTATGTGCTCATCCATCATTTTTTGTCTTTCCTCTTTTGTTAAAAGATACCATTCCCTTGTTTTTGTAAATGGATAAACAATTACATATTTTTTTGATTCATTTCCTGCCACAAATGAAATTATTCTTCCTTTCCGTGCATAGATTGATGGTCTTGTACATGACAGATAATTCTGAGATGGGGTAATGTATTTTCCAAATACTGTCAGATATAATTTTGAAATTACACTTTGAATTTCTTCTACTGATTTTGCAGCAAACCAAAAAAGAAAGTCTGCATCATCTCTTAGGCCCAAGGTTGAATAGGATCTAAATTTTATTCCTGAATTTTTAATTACGTTTTCTACTTCTCTTGCTGATTCCTCTTTTGCAAGATCTGCCATCCATCTCCATTTTGGGTCTACTGTAAAAAATGAGAAATTAAAATAATATTTCTCGTCATCGTTTGATTCCATATTTTTAATTTTTTTAAACCCTATTTAAACAAAAAACTAGTCTGGTTTTTAATTTCTATTATGTTTCAATTAATTAACAAATCACTGGGCTTTTGTTTCTTCTAGAACCCAGTCGTAACCTCTTGATTCTAATTCATCTGCAAGTGAGGCATCTCCACTTTTGAGAACTTTGCCTCTTGCAAATACGTGTACGTGGTCTAATTTATTTAGAAATTTCAAAATTCTTGCATAGTGAGTGATGACAATTACTGTTGCATCTTTGTCTGAAACTTCACTAATTGCTTTTGCAACTGATTGCACTGCATCAATATCTAATCCAGAGTCTGGCTCATCAAGAATAGATATTTTTGGTTTTAATACTGCCATTTGTAAAACCTCAGAACGTTTCTTTTCACCGCCTGAAAATCCCTCATTAAGATAACGAGAAAGAAATTCATCGTTTAATCCAACTTTTTGTAAATTATCTTTAAGATACTATTGAAATTCTCTTACAGTGATAAACACTTCTCTATCTTCTCCTTTCATTGCTTTACTTAGCGAATTGTATGCTGTTCTAAGAAAATGAGAAAAACCCACACCAGATACTTCAGTTGGGTATTGAAAACCTAAGAATAATCCTTTTTTTGATCTTTCATCTGCAGTAAGATCTTTAATGCTTTCACCATCTAGTAAAATATCCCCTGATGTTATTTCGTATTTTGGATGTGCAAGAAGAGTATAAGCTAATGTGCTTTTTCCAGATCCATTTGGCCCCATAATTGCATGAACTTCACCTGGTCCTGTTTTCAGATTAACTCCTTTGAGAATTTCTTTTCCTTCTCTGGAAACATGAAGATCCTTTATCTCTAGGACGGCCATGGGTAACAAAGTTGCTATTCTCTATAAAATACCTGCGAAATTTAGCTATTCCTAACGTACTTGTTCTAATAAAATGAAAAGAAAGGGGTGTTATTGTTTGGCCAGTGAAGGTCTCAAAGCTATTCTTAGCTTGTAACTAGTTAGAATCTCTTTACATCTGTTCCTGATTGTTACCTCAGTTACTCCTGCTATGCTAGATACGTCTCTTTGTAGTACATTTTGACCTAGCAAAACAGAGGCTATGTACAGATAGGCGGCTGCAATACCATTTGGTGCTTTGCCATCTGCCATGTTGTTATTTTTGGTTTTATCTGCAATTTCTAAGGCTAGTCTTTCTACTCTGACGTCTGTCTGCGTCATGTTTGCAATCTTTGAGATGTATTTGTCCATGGTCAATACTGGGGCCTTTATTGCACCCATTTCCATTACCATGGTTCTGTAGTATCTTGCTGCCAGTTTTGTTTTTGATTTTACATCCTTTGCTTGACAAAGACCTCTAACAATTTCTTCTAGAGATCTTACGACATCACATTGTTTACATGCCATGTAGATTGTGGCAGCTGAAATACTAACCACTGATTTTCCCTTCACATCAACATGTCCGTCCAAGTTTCTGTATATCATAGAAGATGTTTCTAAAACATTTTTTGGCAAAGAAAGACTATTACATGCCTCTGCAATCTTGGTCAAAACATTTGCTAGTCTTCTTTCTCTTGGTGTTGATACACGAACTCTTTGTTGCCATTTTCTCAGATTATGCATCTGATTTGCAACATCATAGCTTATTGTTTTTCCACTAAAGTCTTTTGCACTAATGGAAATTTCAGTTGTGATCCCCAAGTCGTGTTGTGAATATGTTGTTTGACCTGTTGCTCTTGCAAGTTTCATTTTTTCTTCGAGATTCGAACTTTTTGTTTCTGGACCATAGTCTGCAATCTGATCTGCAACTACTACGCCGCAACCAGAGCAGATTATTTCACCATTCTGAGTGTCATCTACTAGATTCGATTGACATTCAGGACAGCATTCTGTTTCTAATACGTTCATCTTTTTCGTCTCCTGAATTTTTTTTCTTTCTTGCCAGGAGAATATTCTATTGCGAAAATATTTTTGCCAATGTGTTTTTTGATGTTGTTAGTTAGTGGAGTTGCTGATGCAAATGGTTTCCTTACCGGACCAATTAACTCCATTACTTTAGCTATCTTAGTGCCTTTCTCGTCACATAGTAATTGTCCCTCAACTACTTTATCAGTAAGTTGAACGATTACTCTGCCACTACCGGCTACATGCAATATTTCGCCTACCTCCTGCAATTAAAAACTAAGATCACGATATTGTTTTCATAGACTTCTGTCAACAATACTTTAGCTAAAAGCTATATTGATCTTATTTGGAATGCTTTGCCCTTTTAGAAACTAGTTTTTCTGAAATTTTGTTAAGAATTTTTGTCTTTGAAGATCCTTTTGGTACAACTATGTATCCTGACCTAACGTAAGGTCTCTTTGGGAATCTTGCAGTATCACTTGTATCAGAAACTTCCAATCCCGATTCTTTTGTTGCATCAATTAGTTCTTTTAATGAAGGATCAAAGACACACTTTTCTTTTGCTAATCTTCTTCCTTTCTTTCTTTGTAAAGTCTTGTTGAAATAATCCAACCAGATTACGACATGTTCGTAATCTTTCATTTTATCACTTTATCAGAACTGCATTAACTATTCCGTTTTGACCTGGTCTTGATACTACTTTGCATTTTCCTTGCTCTGTTTCAAGAATTGCACCTTTAGTGATTACACCACGTCTTTGATAGTCGTTATTAGTTGGATTTTCCAAAACCTTGAGAATTTTTATCTTCTTTACTTTGGAATCACTTCCTGCTAAATTTACAAAATCAATTGTTTTCAAAGCTGTTTTTTTGTTATTCCCTCTAGTCTTTCTAGTAACTGTAACTTGAGCTCCTGTGAGTGCTTCGTTTGGATATCTATCCGTCTCATATTTTCGTCGTATTCTAAGTGGATGTCTCCTTCCACCTGTAATTTTACTTGTTTCTAGATTTTCTACTGGTTTTCTCACATGTGTGCTTTAAACTACTCTAATTTATAGAAAACGCCAAAACATGTGCTTGAATTTTAAAATAAGTTAATTTAACTCAGAAATTACTTGTGGGGTTGGTGATTTTCCACCAATCTTTGCAGTTTTTCTTACTTTGGAAAATAATCTTTGTTTCAATGCTTCTGTATCTCCTTGTATTCCAAAATATTTCTGGAATTTTTCAGTTGTTGTAAAAATCTTCAATCGTCCTACATTTTGTGATGAAATAAAATCTAACTGCTTTAATTCCTTGAGGTGTGCGTATACTCCAGAACCTCTAGTTTCAACAAGTTGCTTAGAAGATATGGGTTGCATATATGCAATATATGATAATGTCTTTAGAGTTGCTTTTGGAAGAATAGGTTTTGATGCATATTTTCTAATTGTTGAACTATATTCAGGTTTTAACTGAAAAACATAAGAACCATCAGGCAAAGTAACCACCTCGACTGCCTTGAATGCATTTTTTGCCTTTTTCATAATGTTGTTTAATAATTCTACAGTTTTGGTCCTTGATTCTGTGCCTGATGCACGAATCAATTCTTCTATTTTTAACGGTCTACCTGCAGAATACAATGCTGCCTCTAATCTGGCCGTTGCTTCACTGTCGTCATCAACCTTTACCATTTACTCATCAATACCTCTAAAATTTACTTAAAGAAACCCTTTATTCATCTTTGATCAGCTTGTTAACTTCTCTTTCACTAATGTGATTTTGATATCGTCCTCTAACTGCTCCACTTCGATTTTTTCATCTCTTGCTAAAAACAAAACTGCAAAGAAACATCGAATTGAGTCTGTTATGTCTAAATCAGCTATTATGTCTTGCAAAACCCCAAAACCTGTAGCTGATATTTTTTTAACTATAAGATCTTCGTATTTGCCTATGATGTTTTCCAGAGATATGAAGTATTCTTCAAAATCTGGTGGGGAAACAGGTTCGATGTTTAGTTTCTTACTTCTTGACTGTGGGTTTGCAATTGATCCAATTAGGTTTTGTAACAAGTCTAACAAGTCATCTAAAGAGACTGCGTATGTTGATTCATGTCTGTATGGAATGTCAATTAACTCAATGTCTACGTCTGTTCTTTGCCTCATGGGCTTTCTCTCCATTGCTGCTTTTTGTAATGCAAATATGCTTTCAACTTTCATTCTATAAATCAAAGATGATGACAGAGCGGCCATTCCTGCCACTCTGAGATCTTTTTTGCCATTTTTTTCTAATATTCTGATTACTAGTTTTAAAATTTGGATTAAGTCGATTTCCCATACGTCTTTTTTTACTGCTTGAGTAGGACTAAACAAAATATTTACTGGTGCTTCAGAAAGACTAGATGGTTCTTCACTCACATAAAGAATCACTCTTCATTGGATAATATTCTAAAGCTCTACTTTTTCTAATTTTCAGTCAACTCTTATATTGTTATGACAAAAAGATAATCTGTGAAATCGGCTCGAATTACAGGTCCAAACGAACCTCTAGTCGTAAAGGATATGGATAAACCTACACCAAGTGATTCTCAAGTTCTAGTAAAGGTAAAATCTGCAGGAGTTTGTCACAGTGACTTGCATTTGTGGGAAGGTGGTTATGATTTGGGTGATGGAACTTTCATGAAAGTTACTGATAGGGGTGTCAAATATCCCGTTACTCCTGGACATGAAATAGTAGGAACAGTTGAAGAAATTGGAGACTCAGCAGAAGGAGTTTCAAAAGGTGAGCAGGTTTTGGTCTATCCTTGGGTTGGATGTGGTCAGTGTCCTGCATGTAAAGCAGAAAATGAAAATCTTTGCGACACGCCAAAGTCTTTGGGTATATTTCAAGATGGTGGATATTCTGATTATGTTTTAGTACCTCATTCAAAATACTTGGCAAAATTAGATGGTGTTGATGCTGATGCTGCAACATCTCTTGCATGTTCTGGTCTTACCGCTTATACTGCAATTAAAAAAGCTAATTCCAATAATCCGGAATATTTAGTGATAATTGGTGCTGGGGGTCTTGGACTGATGGGAGTTCAGATTGCAAAAGCAATTTCAAAAGCAAAAATTATCTGTGTAGATCTTGATGAAAATAAATTAGAAACTGCAAAAGAAATGGGTGCAGACTATGTTTTTAATTCTAAAAATTCTGATGTGAATGATAAGATTATTGAAACCTGTAACAAGAAAGGGCCTGATAGTGTAGTGGACTTTGTAAATGCCCCACCAACTGCAAAAATGGGATTGGCAATTCTTAGAAAAAGGGGTAATTTAGTTATGGTTGGTTTGTTTGGAGGTGCAATTGAAATGTCACTCGTTACCATCCCCCTCAAAGCAATAACAATACAGGGTGCTTATACTGGAAATTTCAAATCTATGGTTGAATTAATTGATTTAGCTAGAAAAGGTGACATTAATCCAAAGATATCAAAACACTATGAATTAGATGATGCAAATACGGCCTTAAATGATCTTAAAGATCGAAAAATTATTGGTCGTGCAGTAATTAATCCATAATATTTAGCAACAATATTATAAAATTACATTATTCTTAAAAGCAACCTTGTCTCCCACTCAAAGTTATGAAATCCCTCTTACACATCTAAAAAATAATCAATACATCACTGCACATAATCAATTTCTAAACCTTGCAGAGGATATTAAAAAGTCTGATTTATTGAAATCTGCT
>JAWVZS010000048.1:0-7556 GCA_033722055.1 Nitrosopumilaceae archaeon | reverse complement strand
GCAGTAATTGTATGAGAACCATCACTCAGAGTAGCAGAGAAACTTCCTCCAGAGCCTATAACACCATCAATGTTGGATGTCCAAGACAAATTGCTTGTTAAATCTCCATCTTCAGTATCAGTTGCACTTCCCTCAAAGAGGACAGATGCACCTGAATCAAAGCTAGTACCATCTGATGGACTAGTTATGGAAACAGATGGAGGATTATTTACCACAGTTATGGAAACAGAATCACTTGAAGAGTTTCCATCACTATCAGTTACAGATGCAGTAATTGTATGAGAACCATCACTCAGAGTAGCAGAGAAACTTCCTCCAGTACCTATAGCACCATCAATATTGGATGTCCAAGACAAATTGCTTGTTAAATCTCCATCTTCAGTATCAGTTGCACTTCCTTCGAAAAGAATAGAATCTCCTATACCGTATGAAGAGCCATCAGTTGGGCTAGATATAGAAACTACTGGGAAATCGCCAACAGAAGTATTTCCAACATATACTAGGGGTTCTGAATAACCATCAGAGTCACCACCAAAACCACCAAGTCCTGTATTGGATGTACAGGCTGCGTTTTGAGATACACCATTGTTAATTAAAGCACTTCGTACTTGAGCCGGATCTAAAGTACTATCAGAAGCAATCAGAAGAGCTGCCGCACCCGCTACATGTGGAGATGCCATGCTAGTTCCACTTGCGGTAGCATAAGAGCCACCCATGTATGTAGAGTAAATATCAACTCCAGGAGCTGCTATCTCAACTAGACTACCAAAATTACTAAAACTTGCAAAAGTATCATCGTCTCCATAACTAGTAGGACCACCCTGAGAACCACATTGCCCATCAGAATCTGCTATTGCAGATACTGTAATTACATCTGGGTGATTAGCAGGGCTGAAAGAAGAGGCGTCTTTACCGGAATTACCAGCTGCTACAACATAAGTCACACCAGCAGCAACAGAATTACTAATAGCATTATCTAAAGCAGTACTTTCACATTCACAACCCAAACTCATGTTTGCAACATCAGGTTTGTTTGCAGTAACATAATCAATTCCTGCAATAATCCAAGACATTCTACCTGAACCCTGATTGTCAAGAACTTTGATTGCCCAAAGTTCTGCTTGAGGTGCAACACCGACAACACCGATTGAGTTATCAATTGCAGCTACAGTTCCTGCAACATGAGAGCCATGACCATTATCATCATCGCCTCCTTTTGTACAGTTGACTGGTTTAACAGGGCTCTTTTCAATACACACTACACTTTTTTCAAGATTAATGTTAGTTTGTAAATCAGGATGGTCCAAGTCTATTCCCGTATCGATAATTGCAACTGTTACACCCTGTCCACTTCCTATGCTAGCAGACTCTGCATCAATTCTATCTATTCCAGTTGGTGGAGGTTGACTGAAGATATGAGCTACTTGATCCTGCTCTATACTTTTAACACGAGGATCTTGAGACAATTGATTTACTTGATTAGGAGAAAGAGAGGTAGAGAATCCATTTAGTGCATATTCATAAACAAATTCGGGCATAGCTCCCTTTGATTTTGCAAAAGTAGTTGGATCGACGTCATCTTGAAGGACTACAATATATTTACCAGGTACAAAATTTGCATTCGAATTTGGTTGAGCAAATGAATTGAGTGGTGTTACAACAGAACCAAAGAACAGAAGTAAAGACATTGAGAATAATATACTAAAAGATAATCCTTTATTCACGCAACAAACTCGCAAATCTTGTTTTTAACCTTTTCGCATAAAAAATCCAATGAATACGGAAACCATTAGAGTTTACTGATAGGTATGTTTCCATATGGATGCCAATTTTGCCTGGCATTCCTCACATTCTTCTAAGTGTTCATAGAATTTTTTGGTGTTTGAGGCATATTGCTTTACCATCCCAGATTCAATCTTGTCTGAATTAAACATGATAAAATCTATTTTATGGCACTAATAGAATTTGTCAAAGTCATTTTAGCTTTATAATAGAACGTCCAGTCTCAACTTTAGATGGAATTATCCACTAAATTTGATGCCAAAAAAATAGAATCAGAGGTAAAACAATTCACAGATTCCATCGATATTGAAAAACTAATCTGGCAATCAGACAAGCCTGAAAAAATCATGTTCATTGAAGGTCCACCTACAATGAACGGGATTCCACATGCAGGGCATCTTAGAGGCAGAGTAATCAAAGATTTATGGTATCGATTCAATACCCTACGAGGTAAAAAAATTACATTCAATGGCGGATGGGACACTCAAGGATTACCAGTAGAACTGCAAGCTGAAAAAGAGCTTGGAGTAACTGGTGGAAAAACCGAAGTTATAGAAAAAGTAGGAATTGAAAAATTAGTTGAAGAGTGTAAAAAAATTGTAAAAAAATACAATGAGAAATGGATTCTAGTAGACAAACTACTTGGAATGTCATTTAATCATGATAAAGCATATTGGACATATAGAGACCAATACATTGAACGCGAATGGCAAGTTCTAAAAAAAGCACATGAGAATGGAATCTTAGAAGATGACTTTACAGTAATTGCATATTGTCCTAGTTGTCAGACATCTCTAAGTCATGCAGAAGTTAATCAAGGATATGAAGAAGTAAAAGATCCATCACTATACTACAAAGTAAAGCTTGCAGAACAAGATGCATTTTTGATTGTTTGGACTACAATGCCATTTACATTAGTTACAGATGCAATGGTTGGATTACATCCTGATGAAGATTACGTTTACGTTAAAGTTGAAAATGAAACATGGGTTGTAGGAAAAAAGAGACTAGAAGAGTTTATGCAAGAAGTCAAAGTTGAAAATTTTACCGTAGAAAAAACAGTTAAAGGAAAAGAGTTTGAAGGAAAAAAATACATCCATCCATTACTAGATGTAATTCCTGGATTAGATGAATTATCAAAACAAGAAAACTTTCATGTTGCAGTAGCAGAGGAATTTGTTGATATCACTGCAGGTAGCGGACTTGTACACCTATCTCCTGCAAACGGTGAAGAAGATATTCAAATTGCAAATAAAAGAAAAGTCAAAGTGTTCAATCCAATCAATGACGAGGTAAAATTCACATCCCAAGCTGGAAAGTATGAAGGGCAATTTGTAAGAGATACAGATAGAACTATTGTTGAAGATCTAAAAGAGAGAAACGCCCTAGTCAAGATTGGAAAAATTAAACACAAGTACCCACATTGTTGGAGATCTCATCACCCAATAGTTTGGCTTGCAAGAAAGGGATGGTTTTACAAACTAGATAGGTTAGATGACAAGGCAATCAATGCAGCAGAATCAGTAGAATACTTTTTTGAGCAGCCAAAGAACCGATTTTTAGGCATAATCAAAGAAAAACACCCTTGGTGTATATCAAGAGAAAGAATTTGGGGATGCCCATTACCTGTATGGATTTGTAAAGATTGCAACCAACAGACTTGGTGTTTTTCAAGAAAAGAGATTACAAACGCGGCAGTAGATTTGCCAGATGGGCCAGATTTTGAATTACACCTACCGTGGATTGATAAAATAAAAATAAAATGTAAACACTGCCAAAGCACCAACACTTATCGTGACAAGTATGTTTTAGACACTTGGCATAACAGCGGTTCTGCACCATATTCCTCGCTAACTGATGAATCATATTCAAAAAATATTCCTGCTCCATTCTTTACTGAAGGTATAGACCAAACCAGAGGATGGGCATACACATTATTGATTGAAAATGTAATTTTAAACAATAAACCAATTCCACCATACAAGGCGTTTTTGTTTCAAGGACATGTATTAGATGAAAAAGGTGGAAAGATGAGTAAAAGTTTAGGAAATGTAATTGAAGGAGAGGAATTGTTACAAAAATATCCTGTCGATTTGGTTCGATTTTATTTTATTTGGAAATCAAGTCCGATAGAGCCACTCAATTTCAGTACAGATGAATTAATGTCAAGACCATACCAAGTAGTAAACACACTTTACAATCTACATCTATACTTTAAGCAAAACAGTGAATACGATAACTTTGATGAAACAAAAACATTAGAATGGGCAAAACAAAACAATTTACTAACTGAGGCAGACATTTGGCTGTTATCAAAACTTCAAAAACTAATCAAAATAAATACTGAAAGAAACGATATTTGCAGATTTCATGAAGCTGCAAAAGCACTAGATGATTTTATAATTAACAATCTAAGCCAAATTTACATCCCAATTACAAGAGGAGAGTTATGGGAAGAAGACGAATCAAAGAAAAATAGAAGGCTTGCAATATATGCAGTTCTAAAACAAGTGCTACAAACTCTTGATGTTTTGATTCATCCACTATGCCCATTTACAAGTGAGTATTTGTATCAGTCCATCTTTGGAAACAAACAAACTATACTGCTTGAAAGCTGGCCTAAATATCATGAATCGCTAGTAAATGACAAAGTAGAAGAGTCATTTGATATTATGAAAGACGTAGTATCAGTTTCATCTGCAGCTAGAATGAAGGGAAAATTAAAGCGAAGATGGCCACTAAATGAGGCTAAGATTTGTGTCAGTAAAGGTCAAAAAGAAAAACTGGAATCATTGTCAGAACTATTATCGTCACAGCTAAATGTTGAAAAATACGAAATTTTAGAGCTTGAAAAAGAATCTGGACTGGAACAACTCTTAGAATTACAAAAACTAGGGCTTCCTGCAAAACCAATCATTGAGTTAGAACGAAAAAGAATTGGGCCAAAAGCAAAACAACACATGGGTAAACTAGTAAAACAATTTGAAGAAACTGATCCACAAAAAATAATCACATCATTAGAAAATGAATCAAAGTTTGAATTTGATATCTCAGATGAAAAAATAATTCTAGAACCAGATGATTTTGTAATTGATTTTGATTCAAAAGATGGATACGCAGTTGCAAAACGTGACAACTACATTGTGTTTATTTCAACCACAAGAAACAAGGAAATGATGGCAAGAGGACTGATTAAAGATATTGCAAGGAGACTTCAAACACTAAGAAAAGAAAGAGGATACAACCCTACAGATGTGTTAGATGTTGCATCAATCCTAGATTTAGATGAAGAGCAATTAGAAATGGTAAAAGAAAAATCAGATGAATTAGCATTTTTAGTCAGAGTAAAAAAAGTAATCTTTACAGAATCATGTAAAGAATACAAAAATGATGATATTGATGGTCAAAAAATAAGAATATCTGTAGAATAGTTAGATTAGTAAATTCAGTAATGGTATTATGAAATCATAACAGTGATTTTTGTTTTGATCAGTACAATTTGATTTGAATACATAAGAAAATCTTATATTATTATCACGAAGTCACGATTTCATGTCTGAAAACAAACACCACGTAGTAGGTGTAGAGACACTAAAGAAAAATGGCGTAGATGTTGATGCATTAATTAAAGAACTAGTGTACAACGCCTCAGTAGAGTTTGTAGCATATTACTACTTTACAAATCTCCGTTCATTCTGTACTGGAATGGATGGGGAAGGAGTCAAAGGTGTAATAGAAGATGCTAGACTCGAAGACCTAAGTCATTTTGAATCCTGCATAGACAGAATATTTCAGCTAGGTGGAGAATTCCCAGAAGACATTCTTGATTTCTGTAAGCAGGCAGGAGCTGAATTTCTACAATCAAACAAGAACACATCATTAAAAGAAATTCTTGAAAAATGTCTCAAAGCTGAACAAGGTGCTATTGTAAACTGGAACAAAGTATGCCAGATGACTCATGGAAAAGATCCAATGACATATGAAATTGCATCTCATATTCTTGCAGAAGAAATAGAGCACGAGTCATGGTTCTTAGAATTACTTGATGGAAGACCATCAGGTCATTTGAGAAGAAAGTATTCTGGTGAGAGACCCCATACAGGAGTTCATTCCAGAGCCTTGGGAAATCTATAATCCATTTCTTTTCTTTTTTGAATGAAAATTTTGTTAAATTTTTGTTATAAAATCCACTAAGTTGTGAGCTTTTAGCTAATCTGGCATAATAAATAGAAAAACTGCGTACCATTGATATGGTAAAGCAGATTAGTCTGGATAGTTGGCAAATTCAGCATCTAACTGATCTATTAAAAAAAGGCTCAGACATTGTATCTAAAACTAATCGACCAATCATACTATACCGTCAAACATTAGAAGAGGAAGAAGAATCCTATGAGGAAATTGTATGCACATTAACTAAAGATTATGTCGTTGAGCAAATGGTAACATCAGGTGGAGTATTAGTTCCAAGCTTTCATCAACAGTTTGTATTTACAATAGAAGAATTTCCAGAAAGACTAATTAGAAAAAGTAGAGATCGCTTTTTAGAAATTATAGATTTGTTAGAAGAACAGCTCAAATAATATCATACAGTTAATAAAGACCGTAAAATTCAAGATTTTTGCATGCGATTATTAGAATATCAGGCCAAGGAATTATTCAAAGAATTTGAAATAAGAGTGCCTCCAAGCAAGGCATCAAAGTCACTAGAAGAAGGCCGCAAGCATGCAAAAGAGTTAGGATTTCCCTTTGTCATAAAATTTCAGGCACCAGTGGGCGGAAGAGGAAAAGCAGGTGGAATTCAAAAATGTGAAAATGAAGATGAATTTGATCTAAAATACCCCCAAGTCCTAGGAATGACAATCAAGGGTGAAAAAGCAAGAGCCATTCTTTTAGAAAAAATGGCAGACATCAAAAAGGAATTGTATTTATCATTATTTTTGAATCGTTCAAAAAGATGCTATACTGTTATTGCATCAGCTGAAGGCGGAGTAGAAATAGAATCTGTAAAAAATCAGATAATTAAAGAAGTAGGACTAGGAGATGTAGACGAACAAACTGCAAGACAAATAGCAACTGAAATGAAACTACAAGGAAAGACATCAGATGACTTTGTTGAAATTTTACAAAAATTATCAAAACTAACAATTGAAAAAGAAGCAGAACTTGCAGAGATTAATCCATTAGCTATGCTTCAAGACGATTCACTAATGGCACTTGATGGCAAAGTCATTACAGATGATAATGCAAACTTTAGACACGAAGAACTACAAAAATATCAAGAAAGAACAGAAATTGAAGAGCGAGCTGAGAAAAGTGGATTTTCACTAGTAGAATTAGATGGAGACATTGCAGTAGTCGGAAATGGAGCTGGACTTGTAATGTCTACACTAGATATGCTTTCAGACAATGGAGGAAAGCCCGCATGTTTTCTAGACGTTGGTGGTGGTGCAACAACTGAATCAGTTTATGAGGCATTAACTTTGATTAGTCAAATGAAAAGAGTCAAAGGAATTCTTGTTAATTTGTATGGAGGAATTGTAAAGACAACTACTGTTGCATCTGCATTCATCAAAGCATATGATGATGGTTTAATTGATTTACCAGTATTTGCAAGATTGAAAGGCTCAGAATCAGACAAGGCAAAAGAGATGCTTGCAGATTCAAAGACAAAAATGTTTGATTCAGTAGAAGAGGCAATCAACTCTGCAGTAATGGAGGTAAAACATTGACTGACATTTTTGAACTATTAAGAGGAAATCAAAACGATTCAGATT
>JAWVZS010000047.1:0-7601 GCA_033722055.1 Nitrosopumilaceae archaeon | reverse complement strand
TCAAGAACAGTTTTTGAGATAAGATGGTCGCCCAATGGAAATTTACATACAGGGGAATGGTGTGAAGACAAATTATCCATTGAAAATGGAATTGCAAAATATCTAAGTGATAGTCATTATATCGAGATTTCAGCTACAGGCATCCTGCCAACAGAATATAACGATGCCAAAGACTTTATACAATTACTTTTTGTAGTTGTAAAAAATGATGCAAAATCATGTCATATGAAAGAAGATCATACCATAAATGAAAGGCCTCAGCAAATCAATTCTGAAATAGATTCTGTTACAATACCAGATAATAAAACTACAAGTGAACAATTAAAACAAATTGTATTAGAAGACGATTCTGAGGAAGAACAATTTCCAATCGTTGGCATAATTGCAGGAACTGCTATTGCAATAATCGGATATATTACAATAAAGCGATTCAAATCAAAGCAATAATTTTTTTTAAAGCATCCCGCAAAAAATCATCTATTAATTAATAATCAAAAATCTTTCTAAACAGTAACGCATATTCTTATGCTATAGTCATCTAGTAAGTGATGGCCGGAAGAATTTCTGGCCATCATTATTTTATTAAAAAAGAAGTTAGTGGTGATGTCCACATCCACACGAATGTCCTTGATTTTCTTGTGGTTCTTTTTCTGCACATTTGGAACATTTGTTAGAACCTGTAGGAGAAAAAAATCCTATTCCACAAGATACACATTTCATACTTGACATAATTCAACAAATTTGCTATAGTATTTAGAGATATTCAAAATGACAGTATAGATTTTTTAGTAGAAAAAACGAATGTATCAATATTGTCTGAAGATCCAGAGATTGAAAGAATCAAGCAAAAAAAGCTCAAAGATATGCTCAAACAGCAGGCAGAGCAACAAGCACAAAAAGAACAACCTCAAGCCAGACCTGGAATCATTGATCTAACACAAGAAAATTTTGATCAAATAGTATCTTCTGATACTCCAACGCTGGTTGATTTTTGGGCAGAATGGTGTGGCCCGTGCAAGTCTATGCATCCAGTTTTTGAGAGCCTATCAAAGAAATACCCAAAAATTCAGTTTGCCAGAGTAAACGTAGACAATAATCAAAACATAGCAATGCGATATGGAGTACAGTCAATTCCAACATTTATCATGTTTAAGGGAGGAATGCAAGTAGACCAAATGATGGGTGCTGTGGGAGCACCTGGAATCCATATGATATGTAAGAAATATTCATAGAATACTAGACAAAAACATACATTTTATTTTGAATTAATTTACATTTTGTAGAATAATTAAAGACATGTATTGATTCGATTCTCTAATTTCAAAACAAGTTATTAGAAAATTCTAGTAACCATATGCAGCATCTTTTTTTCTTTGAATTTCTATTATTTGATTCAAGATTTCTTGCTGTTCAGGAGAAAGTTTATGCATAAATTTTTTCATCAGAGTTTTTGCTTCACGTGAATTTGGTAATGTGTAAAAAACTTCTTCTTCAAATATTTGTCTACCAATAGTAATATCCTGTACTGAACATGCAACTTCTTGTCCCTGTTTTGCTTCATTTACAGTCTTTCCTTCAAGCTGAAGTTGATGAATGGTTCCTACTTTTTTCCCATCCATATTCATAAATGGAATTTTTTGTTTTAGAGTACCAGCATCTACTCTAATACCAAATACTGCAGGATTATTATTTCGAAATACATAACCTTTCAAGAATGTAAACTTTGCAATTGGTGTTATTTCATTAAAAATTGCATCTTCTTCATGTAATGTATCTTCTTCAACCCAAGCATTGTAATTATCAATTAAACTATAGATTACTTTGTCTTCAAAAATTTTGATATGACTGATTTCTGATTCTTCTGACGCATCAGGTAAAATTCTAACATTAAATGCCAATACCACACCCAAGTGCCTATCGTTTTCCTTGATTGCTCTTGCCTCCATAATATCACGTCGATTAACTGGGCCAATGTCTGCTTTAGATACTGGTACTTGAGAGCGTTTTAACATCTCAACTATTGCTTCAAGAGAGCCAATAGTATCGCATTTTAAAATGACACCGTTTGATTCTTTATCGATAAAGACTGATTTCATTTCTGCTTTAATTTTTTCAATGTACTTTTCTACCTCAGATTGGTTTCTGGCAATGTAGAGTGTGCTTCCTGGCAGTACTCCTTCAAGGTCAGGTGAAGCAATTTTCAACCCTGCAGCTGCTTGAACTTCGTCTACTGGTTTGAATTTGTCTCTTGGATCCCGCATTTCATCTAGTGGTTTTGGTAAAAGAATAGCCTTGGGTTTTGTGACAATAATTTCATCACGTTTTGCAACAACTACATTGTCACCTTTTTGGATCTTTCCATCTACTAATATGATATTGGCAGTCTCTCCCAGACCAACCTCATCTTTTACCTCAAGTACAATTCCGCGTGGATCTTTTTCTTTTTGTTCTAGTCTTTGTTTCATGTATTGCTGAGTCAAGCCAACAAGTACTGCTAATAGCTCAGGTATTCCAACACCCGTTCTAGCAGAAATTGGAACTATTGCAACTTCAGATTTAAAGTCCTGAACTCTGTAAAATGCTTCTGATTTATATCCCAAAATAGAAAGTGTTCCTACGACATCATAGATTTTTTGATCTAGATCAGTTTGAATGGATTGGTCCTGTTCTTTTATTGCTTGTGAGATAAATGCAGTGTCGCTTTTTCTCCAACCAGATAATTGATCGCATTTGTTTAGTGCTACAACAAATGGTACTTTTCTTGATTGTAAAATTTTCAAAGACTCATTTGTTTGTGGTTGAAAACCACGGTTAACGTCTACAACCAGTATTGCAATGTCAGCTGCAGACCCTCCCCGTGCTCTAAGATTTGTAAATACCTCATGTCCAGGAGTATCAATTACTAGAATCCCGGGGATTTGAGTTTCAGATTGTTCTATTTTTTGATATAGTGGGCCACATGTTTTTTTGATTACTTCGGTTGGTAGAAAGCTTGCACCAATGTGTTGAGTAATACCTCCAGCTTCTCTACCTTGAACTCCTGTACCGCGAATCTTGTCTAAAAGAGAGGTCTTACCAGAGTCTACGTGACCTAAAACTGCCACAATTGGCTGTCGAAAAGTCAATCTGTATCACGAAAATGCTACCCTCGACTCGTGATCAAAACTTTCCTGTGAATCTGATGCATGAATAATGTTATCTGTAAATCCTAATCCAAAGTCACCTCTAATAGAGCCAGGTGCTGCTTCAAATGATTTTGTTGCACCAATCATTAATCTAGTTGTTGCAATTGCATTATTACCCTCAATTATTGCTGCAACCACAGGACCTGATGTAATAAAAGAGACTAATTCGCCAAAAAATGGTTTGTCTTTGTGAACTGTATAGAATTTTTCAGCTTGTTCTTTTGAGAATTGAAACAGTTTTAGATTAATTAGCTTGAATCCTTTTTTTTCAAATCTTGAGATGATTTCGCCTGTAAGTTTTCTTTCTACAGCATCTGGCTTTACTATGAAAAGGGTCTTTTCTGTCAATTTACTTCTTTTGTTTGATTCCGCCTTTAACGTATCGCTTTGTCCATTTGAGTTTTCGTGGATCACGTTTTAGTTCTAGTGCATTTTTTTTACATTTAGATGAACAAAACCAAAGTACTGTTCCATCGTTTTTTGCAACCATTGTACCAGCTCCTTTTGGAACAGGTCTATCACAAAAATTACATGGTTTAACTAATAGACTCATTCAGATCACCTATTTGATTTTCTTTGCTTCTCGTTCTGTTTCTCGAAGCATTAGTGTCTCACCCATTCTGACTGAACCTTTAACATTTCTAGTAAGAATACGACCCTTGTCTTTACCATCAAGTATCTTTACTCTAACTTGAATTACTTCACCGGCAATTCCAGTTCTACCAACAATTTGAATAACTTCAGATGGAGTTACTTCTTCAGATTCTGTGCTCATTGATCAGTCTTTCCACCTTTTACCTTTGAAATTGATTGAACGACTTGATCAATAATGTGTTGAGCATCACCAGCATCCAAGATTGCAGCAGTTGCACAAGTAATATCGATTCCAAGTGCCTTTCCAAGCTCTTGTTTTGATGGAACAAATGCATATGCAGCGTTTTGTTCTTCACATAGAATTGGTAAATGAGCCACAACTTCTGGTGGTTCAACGTCTTCTGCAATAACTACTAATTTACTGGTACCACGCTCTATGGCCTTTGTGGCCTCGTTGGTTCCTTTCTTAACTTTTCCACTTGATGATGAAACACGAACTGCCTCGTAAATTGGATTTACAAGGTCCTCTGGTGTCTCAAATTTAACATAGTAAGCCTTACCCATATTGTATCACCCTAAGGGATCATCTCCATTCTTCACGTGTTTGCGTTTGGTTTTAAAAGTGTTAGGAGGAAACTATGTTCTTTGCTTTTTTGATAAACTGTTCCATTATTGCATCAAGTTTTTGCTGACTTTGAGCTTCCCCATATATTCTTATGATTGGTTCGGTTCCACTTGGACGAATCATAACCCATTCTTTTGGTTCCAAGGTAATTTTTATTCCATCTGTAGTGTCAGCTTGGGGATTTTCTTTTTTTAGAATCTCAATTAGTTTTGCAGCATTTTCTTTGGTACATTCAAGTTTATCTTTTGTAGTAAAAGAGGTTGGAAGTAAGGAAACGTTCTCAGACATTGGTTTGCCAGATTTTGCTAGCAGATCAAGTGCCAAACCTAATGTCATACAACCATCTCGCACCTGATTATGTTTTCCAAACATAAAACCACCATTTTCTTCAAAACCAACTATAGCATTAATTGGAACCATAGCTCTGGAAACTTCTACGCTTCCTACTTTAGTTCGAAGTACTTTTGAGTCAAAGTCAGCTGCAAGAGATTCTATTGCAGAACCAGAATTAAGACAGGTAACAATAGTTGATTTTGAATTGTTTTCAAGAATATGTTTTACAAGTAATAATGCAGAACGATCTCCAGTTAAGATCTGTCCATTATTATCACAGAATATACTACGATCACCATCTCCATCAAATGCGATTCCCAAATCAGCATTATTTTCCAATACGGTCTTTGATAGAGTAGATAGATTTTGTGGCGTAGGTTCAGAACCACGCCCTGGAAATGAACCATCAATTTTTTCATTAATTAGAATGATTTTACAATTTAATTTCTCACATAGTTTAGGTGCAGCAACTGCCTGTGCACCATTACCAATATCTAAGACCACAGTAAAATTGTGTTGTTTTATTTTCTCAAAATCTAAATGAGATAAAATTCCAGATATGTAAGTATCAATGGCAGTATTTTCCTTTTCTGTAATACCCCATTTTGAAGCCTTTTGCCAGTCTTTTTTAAAATAAATATCTTCAATAATTATTTCATCTTCTCTAGATATTTCCACACCATCTGATGCTACTGGTTTTAGTCCATTGTATTGTGGAGGATTGTGTGATGCAGTAATCATTATTCCTCCAGAATAATTTAATTTTTTTACACAATATTCTAAACAAGGAGTTGGAACAAGTCCTGCATTTTTGCAATCAATTCCAGAATAGTTTAGTGCAGAACAAACAACATTTAGCACTGTAGGACTAGAATTACGACCGTCATATCCAACTAGAATAGGTCCTGTTTTGAAATATTTTGCAAGAGATAATGTCAAGTCATGAACAAATTCAAGTGTAAAGTCTTTGTCAAAAACACCTCTTACTCCATTTGTTCCAAATAGTTTTGCCATTGAATCATCTCAATAATAGATAAATTTGTGTTTAATGGCAAGTCCGTTGCGGGAGTTGCCAAGCCTGGTCAAAGGCGCAGGGCTTAGGACCCTGTCTCTTAGGGGTTCGTGGGTTCAAATCCCACCTCCCGCATCATCTTTAATGATTAATAATGAGTGGACCTGACCAAAAAAAGTCATGAGTAAAACAGTAGTTGGAATTACTGTAGTTGGAAAAGACAGAGGTGGAATTGTAGCTGCATTTACAAATTTTGTATTTACAAAAGGTGGTAACATTGAACAAGTAAATCAAAATGTAATCAAAGGTCTTTTTGGCATGTATCTTGAAGTATCATTTACAAAAAAATTAGATGTAAAAAAGTTTGATAGTGAAATTCAACAATTAGCCAAAAAAGAAAAAATGGATGTAAGCACTCATCATGAGTCTAATTCACAAAAAAATATTGCAATATTTGTTACAAAAGAACCACATTGTCTTGAAGAAATTCTAAAAAATCAAAAGGCTTTGAAAGGACGTATATCAGTAATTGTGGGAACCGAAAAAACACTACAGCCTATTGCAAAAAAGGCAAAAATCCCATTTATTGCAGTTGAAGAAAAGATTCAGGACAAAGCTGAACAGAAAATAATTGACATATGTAAAAAATATGATGTAGATCTAATTGTGCTTGCAAGATACATGAGAATACTTACACCAAACTTTGTCTGGCGATATCCACATAGAATAATTAACATACATCCTTCTCTTCTTCCCGCATTTCCTGGTGCATTAGCATATGCACAAGCTTATGAGAGAGGAACGAAAATTATCGGAGTTACATCACATTATGTTACAGAGAATTTAGATCAGGGACCAATAATTTTCCAAGACTCATTTAAAGTAGATCCAAACGATACGTTAGAAAAAATAAAGAAAAAAGGTCAAGAGCTTGAAGCCACAACCCTTCTAAAAGCAGTAAAGCTGCATTTAGAGAACAAATTAGAAGTAAGATGGAGAAAGGTTCACGTAAAAGCAAAGTGAATCAAATGGAAATAGCTTCTCTCAGTGATCCAAAACTACGTAAAACAATAAAATCAAAAAAAATAGCAGTAATTCCAGTAGGTTCAATAGAACAGCATGGACCTCATCTGCCAGTATCTACTGACTCAGACATAGTAACTGAGGTAGCAAAAAGAATCGCAAAAACGAATGATTATCTACTAATGCCTACCATCACGACAGGAGTCTCTTACGAACATGCCCCATACTTTAATCTCAGTATTTCAGATTCAACTCTAAAGAAAGTTCTAACTGATCTTTGTGAATCTCTAGCATCAAATGGAATCAAAACAATATTTATCATAAATGGGCATCATGGAAACCAAAATGTTATCAAAAAAATAAAAACCAAAAAAGCTAAGGTTTTCGGGTTTTCATATTGGCATTTTATGAGTCAAGACTTTGATCATGCAGGATTTGCAGAAACATCGCTAATGCTGGCAATATCTGACAAAGTCAAAATGAGACTCGCAAAGAAAGGACTAGTAACTGATGGGATGACAAAAAAAGAAATATCAAAACTAGGACAACTTGCAAAAAAATCATTTCCAAAAGCTACAAAAAATGGAATTTGGGGCGATCCAAGAAAAGCTACAAAAAAAGATGGAAGTAAAATGTTATCTGAAATCGTAAAAAATCTTCAAAAAAAGTGTCAAACATGCCTAACAGGTAGTGGGTCAAAGTTACACCAATGAAATTTTAATATAATCCCCCACAATCAAAGCCAATAAGTGATATAATGTCCGTTGATATGGCAGTAAAAGTACTTGACGAAAGTATCGATAAGGTAGTCTTGATTAAGCTTAAAGGC
>JAWVZS010000046.1:0-7609 GCA_033722055.1 Nitrosopumilaceae archaeon | reverse complement strand
ATGATGTATCTGATAAGATATTTGATTTGTTATTTACTACAAAAGCAAACGGTACTGGACTAGGACTGTCTATTTGTAAAAATATTATCTCAAGTCATGACGGCTCTATTTCATTTTCTAATAATCCTACTACTTTTACAATAAAGCTGCCCAGAAAATAATTGTTGAACTTTTAATTGAGATGCATATTTTTATTATGTACCGATTTTTTGATATATTTTAGAATTTTATGAATTAATTCGTGCTCATTTCTATTACTCTCAAATGATACTAATAGCAATAGTTCTTCATCTAAGGAAATTGTTGCTCTTTTTACATTTTGGTATGTCGTAATGGAATAGATTGGTTCACCCATCTTTTCTGCTTCTTGTATTCGTATGTTGTGTTTGATTATGGTGTTTTGAATTGATAGTTTTAGATCATCAGTTGCCAACAATGGATTGATTTCATCTCTGTAAGAGAAATCTAAAAGAAGTCCATTCTTGGAACATACTCCTACGAATCTAATTCCTTCGTCTAGATTCAATACCGAAGTACAATCAAAATCATTTTGCTGTGCCATTTGGTATTTTCTTTTGAAATTTTGTTATCTTTTAAAGGTAAATTGAAATTCCCAAAACTAGAACTTGTTTCCAAACTGATTATAATCTATTCATACCATTACTCTTGAAACTATATCAAATATGAGAATTTTCATCTTCTTTTTATTTGATTGAACAATAAATTATTCATGTCAGGATTGAATACAAAACCATCTGATAAAAAATCTCTTTTCATAATTAGTGGAATAATAGCTGTAATTGCAGTATCTCTATTTGTGTATTTGATGTGGTATGTAACCCCTGAAGAAAATCTTGAAAGAGTCAAAATTATAGCTGTTACAGAATCTGGATGCATTGGAGAAACTATGGATGGATTTGCAGTAAACATAGGAAACTGTCAAGCAGAACCAGGAGATGTTGTAACTGCTCCAGTAGACAAGAAAGCAAAAGAAAGAGCAGCTGCTATGAATCCAACAACCTAGACATATAGTTCAAAAATAATTATCTGCAACTATCTGATAGATGCTCGTTTTTTAGTAACTTTTCTATTTGGTGATGGTTTCTTTTTTTGTGTTATTCTTTTGTTGATTGTCTTTCCCCGTAATTGTGATTTTCTTCTAGATGAGATGCGTATTTTTTCGTTCTTTTGAATGCTTTCAAGCTTTTTTTGTTTCTCTGAATGAATTCTTTCATGCTCTATTACCTGATAAAATGTATCATTGTTTCCTTCCCACTGAAATCTACACTTTTGACACTTGTACTTCACAAATTAATCAGATGACTATGGTGTATTTTAATAGATTGTAATTTTGCAGATACTGCAAAAACCATACATTATTCAGGCTCATTGTTATTATCAAGCCTGGCAATCATAGTATTGTTCATATTTGTATAATGAAATTTACTTTATGCGTCTGGCATATGTCGCAATAGTTTTACTGTTTTCTATTTCATTTGTAACACTAAGTTATGCAGAAACTTGGAATGTTGAAATTCCCACAGGCTCTAGTTATATGGGCTCAAATACTCATTACACCCCAGAAGAGATTTCTGTAAATGTTTTAGATACTGTAATCTGGACAAACGGTGATTCAACTTTTCATACAGTAACTTCAGGATCACTACAGGATGGCCGTGATGATAGATTTGACAGCAAATACATTCCACCTACTGGAACATTTAGCTATCAGTTCTTAGAAAAAGATGTAGGTGAAGTCAAGTATTTTTGTACAATACATCCTTGGTTGTATGGACTAGTCAATGTAATAGAAATTAGAGAAGGCTTTGATGTTTATCACAATCTGGGATATCAGATTTTAGAAGTACCCTTTGACATTCAATACAAACTAAAACGAAATCTAGTTGATGTGGTAATTGAGACTGAAAGAAATTCTCTTACTTTTCTTACATCGGGGAAAATAGATAATGATACATTTGAGATTATTCTTCCAACCGAACTGATCCAAAACCCAAATTCAGTATGGTTAGATAAAAAACAGATAGTTAACTTTGAAAAAATACCTGGCGATGGTTTTACTCATCTAAAGATTCCACTAGAAGGCCACACTGAAAACATAATTGTTGTAGGCTCTGAGGTTGCAGGCGAGTTTACTCCTCCCACATACACTTTGATTAATCAAATTGTAGCCGTATCTGATAAACAAAAGTACTTTCTTGATGAATCTTTGATAATTTCAGGAGATGTTATTAATCGAGTCAGTCTCGCGTATATAGAAATTTCAATCACAGAACCATCTTCCGTAGTTGTATATCATGATACAATTGACATTACAAAAGATTCGAAATTCTCCCAAAGTATTCCTTTGGATTCTTTTGCAAGAAAATCTGGAATTTATCTAGTTGAAATCACTGGTAAAGATGCAAAAAGTTCAAAATTTGAAATCGTGTATGATCCTACTGCCAAAGTGCCAAAATCTCCTCTAAAACAGATTCAAGACAATATTAATCCTGAAAACATTGTTTGTAAATCAGGCATGACTTTGCTTAAAAAGATCTCAAATGACATGCCAGTTTGCGTGAAACTTTCATCAGTCGATAAGATTACCTCTAGAGGATTTGCTGCTCCTTTCTAGGCTGTAAATTTTGAATTATTTGTCAGGTAATGATTTTTTTAATTCGAGATATTCCTTAATTCTTTGTATGTGATGTGTCATTTTGGCTACATATTCTAGACCATCATGATGACGTCCAGTTTGCAATGCGTGAATTAATCCCTCTGAATACGTTTTAAGATCCACGGCTAGTGGTTCATATTCTTTTTTCATTATTATGATACTTCAATTATAATAATTAAAGAAAAAGTAAATTCTCAAAATTGAATTTATCCAATTCCTGGACTGGGCATAGACGGAGGTTTTTCACTTGGCTTTTCATACATCTTTCTTGTTTGTTCGATTAATCGTTCGTTGTCTTTGCTAATTTTATCCAGTCTCTGCTCAAACTTTGAAGTATCGACTTTAACGCCAATGATATTTGCCATTGTTTCTACTGCTTTTACTATTGCATCAGAATCAGGGAATTTCATGTTACATATGGTATACAAGATTACGCTTGGAATGCTTGATTTTTTCAGGGCAGAAATTGCTCCAGCGTCTGCTCCTACTACTGAGGCCTCTGATATTATGGGAAGCTTAAATTCGTCTAAGAGATTTTTTGATTCATCTGTAACTGTCAAACCAAAAGTCTTTGGCTTATCTTCTTGAGGACCCATTATAGTCATTCCTCTGGGAATGATTACATGGTCTGCATTTACTTTTTTAGCATATTCTAGTCCGCTTTGAATAAAGTCATGAGTTGATTTTGGAGACAAGAGTACATTTGATAGTATTACGTAAACATTGTCTTTGTTGTATATCTGAAACGGACCATACACTTTGCCATCTTGGATGAAAACCGAAGGAGGAATGTCCTGAGATTCTAACTCGCCTATATTTTGCATATCTAGTGCTTTGACTAAATATGATACTGCAAACGCACCGACCAAACCTGTACTGGGAAAGCCAATAATCACAGTTTTTTTATTTCCAGACAATATCAAACTATTAGAAAAAATTAATTAAAAAATTAATCTATGATTTTCAAAAACAAGATTCAGAAAAACTCAGTTTTTATAATAACATGTCATGCATAGATGATGCGGACTGGATGCTGAATAGCTTATCAATTCTGTTAGAAAACTACCACATCTTGGACAATACTGGGTTGTCAATTTGCATCACCGGAAATCAATTTAGAATGATCTGCCACTTAAGACACACATCTGTTGATTCCATGTCCTACAAAATCAACTCCTTAATGGCTGATAAGCTAGAATAGCATTTAGTATTATGGAGGCAAAAACTCTATTACAAAAAATAAGAAAACAGAATCGCTTTTACCCGACGACCGTTTGAGGCATTCTGTTTTCTTGAATGATTTTTAGGAGGTGACTGTAATGTTGCATGAAAAACTCAAAGAAATTGATGCAGAACTAAATACGGCAAAAAGCATTATCCATTCAAAGGCATTATTACCTGCTTATGGATTTGTACGCTCAATTGAATTTACTATACTCGTATTGGTTATCGGTATTATGATACTAGCCATGTTTCTTAGTGCCGCTTATGCTGAATCTGTAAAAATAAAAGACATTGATCAGATTCAGGCAAACCAGTACAATGTTTTAGTAGACTATTGTAAGACACAATCTAGCAATCAAACCATAGGAATCATGTTCCAATCATCGCTAGAATTTGTACCAATCCAAGTAGATAATACTCAGACAGATGACTCGTGTAAAACTTATGGTGCACGAATCAATGCATTGGCTACCTACAGAATACAGACAAACACATTCCAAGCTGAAGATATTGACAGATATCTAATTACTCTTGAAGACAAACGAGATGCACTAGATACTGAACTGGTATTGTTGTATCAACAACTACGTATTGAACAGCAAACCACTGCAGATGAAAATGTAGTATCTTCAATCCTTGCGAAAATAAGCCAAAAGGAAATGCTAGTACAATCCAACAAGCATTCCATCAAAACCCTGCTATCTCTCAAAGGATAGCAGTTTTACTTTACTAAACACAAATTTTGCAATCACATCTTAAAGACTAAGAAAAGTCATTGGAAAAATGGCCGATGACTGCATATGCCAATAGCAACACTTCCATGGTCGAGATGAATACGAAGAGCTATAGCTACCATTTTTTCCAATGACTCTTGGTCTTAGATGACTTGTTAGGATGTCAGATACGGCAGACAAGACCAAGCTAGTTTGATATTTTTATTCTATTATAGGTGCAGAACATTTTATTGTTTTATTTTATGATTTTAAATCAAGAAAACAAATTTTGTAAATTTGAATTATTTTGTTGTATTATGATTTGATAACAAAATCATACATTATTCTGTATATTTTAAACCAAAATGATCTTACATTACACTATGGCTAATCAAGAAACAAAACCTTGGGTTTTAGTAAGCAATATTCGAGATGATGCAAATCCTGAGGATCTTGAAAACATTGCACCAAAGGTAGCAGCTTTAGTTGATGAGTGGCAATCTAAGGGAAAAATAATGTGGTCTGGCGCATTTGATAACGAAATATCATCTATGGCAGTATTTGAGGCAACAGAACAAGAGGCAAAAGAGTTTTTTGCAAAATATGAGAGCGTATGTTCTGGAGTTTTGAATTATTATCTATACCAGTGGGATGCAATGCCTATTCTCTCTTTGCTGTCATAAAGAGAGCTGATTTTTTATTATGAATCCACAGCTTTGCCGCAGATGCGGTTGTGAAATAGAAGATCTTAACCGGTGCACTAAATGCAGTCTTGTAGTAGTGACTATCTGCAAGTGTTGTAAAAACCAAGAATCCGTGCAGACTCATACACACTAGAAACTATGGAATCCTATCTTACAGTTATATCGTAGATTGACTGTGTTCTGGTATGGTTCATAAAATAAAATATTTTGAGGCAGACAAACTACCTGCAGGCGTTTATCTGCAAGACGTAGTAAATGACTTTCTTGCCCAAAAAAAGGACAACATCATATCTGTACATCCAGTAATGGACAAAACTCTGATTGTTCATTACAAAGAAGATTGAATATTTTGAGTATGTGCTGTTATGATGGTTATTTATTCACTCATGTAGAATTTTTCTGAACACTCTAAACTACAAAAACTCGAGTCACTAAACTCAAACTCCTTTTTACAATTCTTACATTTGATAATCATTTTTACAAATCTGTGTTTTCTAATCTTAATCCCTTGTAGCGATTCCTAATGGTTACTTCAGTAACATTTGCAGCTTCGGCAATATCTCTTTGAGTTGTACCTTCGCCGTTTTTTACGCATGCCAAATACAGTGCAGCAGCTGCAAGACCCATTGGATCTTTTCCTGCACTCTCTTCGGATTTTTGTGCGTTTTTGAGAACCTTTGCCGCATAGCGTTTTACCTTTTCAGATAGATTTAGCTGGCTTGATATTCTTGATACGCACTGAATCGAATCCACTACTGGCATTTTAAGTTCCAGTGAATGATGCACTAGTCTGTAGCATCGCGCAACATCTTTTTTCTTGATGTTTCCTGCCTCTGCAATGTCTTTTAATGTTCTAGGGGTTTCAGTCTCTCTGCACGCTGCATAAAGTGATGCGGCAATCAATGCAGATATGGAACGACCTCTTACAAGATTTTTCTCTAATGCTTTTCTGTAAATGTATGATGCTTTTTCAAGTACGCTTGGAGATATTGCCAATTTGTCTTTGAATCTTCTTAGCTCTTCTAGGGCTTGTCTGAGATTTCTGTCTACTGGCAGATGTGCCTGACTTCTACTATCCCAAGTTCTTAGTCTTTCAATGGTTCCTTTCATAGTAGATGATAGGGGCTTTCCTGTGGAATCCTTGTTGTATGGGCCAATTACTGTAGCAAGTCCCTTGTCATGAAACATCAAAGAAGATGGAGCTCCAGTCCTTGTAGGATCTGTTCCGCCATCTTTTGTAAAACCACGCCACTCAGGACCTGTGTCTTCTGTTTTTTCAGAAATTACAAAACCACATTTTCCACAGAATCTTTCACCAGTATCATTATCTGTAAGCATCCCATTTTTCCCACAACGAGAACACTTTGATTCGGATTGATATGAATTAATTACCATTGTTTTTCCTTATTGAGACCTCACAATAGGAATCTCAATAGTTGACACATTTCGCATCTTGCCATCATGTGATGGCATGGATTCAGAATCCAGCTTGATTTTGCCTATTGCAAAGATTTGTGTTTTTCTAAGTAATACCTGGGCTACGTCTACTGCAAAACTAATGCTTAACCCTCTAGCTTTGATTGTAATCGATGGCAGTGAAGATAATTGAATAATTGCAGAATTTACATAAGACATTATTGGTTTTTTTCCAACAAAAAGTATGTCACTGGGATTCTCTAACATACAAGATTAGTACTAGTGTCTAATTTAAAGTGAGTAGTGTATTTTAGGCGCCAAAAATAATTTTTTTAAAAAAAGAGATGTTTTAGAATAATTGTAAAATAATTTAGTTTAAAGTTAATCAAACGAAACTAGTCTAAAATCTTCTGGTTCTGTGTTTTGGTAGGCATTCACGACAATATACAGGTCTTCCTTGTTTTGGTTCAAAAGGAACTTCTGATTCATTGCCACAGTCTGCGCATGTACATTTGTACATTCTTCTGTCTTGTGACATGATTCTGTAAGTTGTATCTAGTATAAGAAGGGTCAGTATTTTTGCTCAAAACAATACTGGCTCCTCTAGTTAATATAATAGAAAACAAGCTATAATCGTACAAAATAAGATTAAACCATGACAGACAAATTTCAAAGAAACGATACCAACAGAGAAAAACAACACAAATTGATGTTTCTTGCATTTGAGAAACAAAAGAAACTAATCAAAAAACGAGACCTGTTACTAAGTACAAAAAATGATGATGACAAAAAGGAGGCATTACAAATAACTCATGATATTGCCAAACTAGAAGACTATATCAGATATACAGAAAACAAACTGAAAATGACTGACT